>RGMU01000291.1 GCA_010021705.1 Chitinophagia bacterium
TGCGAGAGAAGTTCAGCATATTTAGTTGGATGCCAAACCATGAAAGCAGCTCCGAAACAGGCGGAAAAAGTCGCTTGAGGCTCTGTTACTCCCATTTCGGTTCCAGCAACTTTGGCTGTGTAACCACTGATAAAGTGGTACATGGCTTGCGCTTTGGTTAGCTTAGATATAGGAGGTAAAATACCAAAGGCATCGCAGGTTAAGAAGAAAATGTTTTTAGGTTGCCCGCCATAAGAAGGTTCTTTGGCATTGCTAATATAGTGGATAGGGTAGGCTGCGCGGGTATTTTCCGTAATGCTGTAGTCTGCATAGTTTACGGTGTTAGTATCCGGTAAAAACTTGATGTTTTCTAAAAGCGTTCCGCCTATAATGGCATCATAAATTTGTGGTTCTTTTTCTTTGCTTAGGTCT
This sequence comes from Chitinophagia bacterium, assembly GCA_010021705.1. Classification (GTDB taxonomy): domain Bacteria; phylum Bacteroidota; class Bacteroidia; order Chitinophagales; family Chitinophagaceae; genus RGMU01. The sequence continues at coordinate 412 of RGMU01000291.1, forward strand.
ATACATTTAGCATAGCATCCGCCTTCAAAGTTAAACACAGAGCCATCAGCCCAGCCGTGCTCGTCATCGCCTATTAGGGCGCGTTCAGGGTCTGCACTTAAAGTGGTTTTACCCGTTCCGCTCAAGCCGAAAAATAGTGCTACATCACCGTCTTTGCCTTCATTGGCAGAGCAGTGCATACTTAAAACGCGGTGATTGTGAGGCAATACAAAGTTTAGTACGCCAAAAATGCCTTTCTTCATTTCACCGGTATAGGCAGAACCACCTATCAATATGATACGCCGAGTGAAGTTAACGATGGTAAAATTCCCCTGACGGGTTTCATCTGTAGCCGGGTTAGCTTCAAAGCCGGGAGCTTGTAGAATCAACCAATCGTGATTTTGGCTATCAATTTCGCTATCGGTTGGACGTAAAAACAGGTTGTTGCAAAACAGATTTGCCCAAGGTGTTTCATTTACTACGCGGATATTAAGCCTGTAGGTTGGGTCGGCACAGGCATAACTGTCACGCACCCATACTTCTTTGCCGGCTAAATAAGCACATACTTTATCATAAAGCCTATCAAACGCTTCGGGAGTCATGGCAATGTTCACATCGCCCCAGTCAACCGTATTTTCAGTTATCGCATCTTTTACCGTAAACTTATCTTTAGGAGAGCGTCCGGTAAACTTACCGGTGCTCACGCACAATGCGCCGGTATCGTTTAATACGCCTTGACCTAAAGCCAATGTTTGTTCCACAAGTTGCTCCGGCGATACGTTCCAATGAGCAGTGCCTACATTCAGCCCAATTGATGATAGCTGGAATGCCTGATTTTTTCTACCTGTTTCTTGCATATTCTTCTCTTAATGTGTTGATTATACAGCCGCAAAAATAATAAATATATGCCTATCTGTTGCAGTATTAGCAATTTTTATTTATTTTTTACCTAATATGCCCGCTTTTGTGGATTAAAATAGGCGTATTCGTGTATTATTACCTATTTTTTGTTCTGATAATACGAAAACAGTTTAGTAGGTAATTGTAGGTTTAAATAAGAGTTTATACATTTGCGGTTTACGTTTAAATAAGATAGCATTTGAAACCGGTAGATATAGTTAGGTTTGCCCCCAAAAATGGCGAGGGGTTTTATGACACGTTAAAGCAAAATATTGACCAATTTTTTAAAGAGAATAACCTGCCTCAGCACGGTAGCTACCAAATAATGCTAAAATCGGTGGCTATGCTTGCGATATTTTTTATACCGTTGGTTTGTATTTCAACGGGTATCACGGCTCACAGCACTTTTCTATTTTATTTATGTTGGGCGGTTGCAGGTATGGGTATGATAGGCATTGGCTGTTCCGTGCACCATGACTCTAATCATGGTTCTTATTCAGATAATAAAAAGCTAAACAAATGGGTAAGCGATATTGTAAATGTGGTAGGGGGCTATGATGTTACTTGGCGCATTCAGCACAATATACTGCATCATACATATACTAACATAGAAGGTTTAGATGAAGACTTAGACGCTTCCGGTTTGATGCGCTTCTCGCCCCATAGCAAAAAGACCTATTGGCATAGGTTTCAACACCTTTATGCCTGGCCTCTTTATGGCTTACTTACCCTTTTGTGGGTAACGCTAAAAGACTATCGCCTAATATTTATTTATGAAAGCAAAGGCTTATTAAAAAAAGAAAAAATAAGCGTACCAAAAGCCCTATTAGAACTTTCTATCTATAAGGTGATATATGCTACTTATATATTGATATTGCCTATAATGTTTTCCGGCAGGCAGTGGCATGAAGTATTATTAGGCTTTTTGTTGCTACATTTTGTAGCCGGCTTTGGGCTTTCAGTGGTATTTCAATTAGCCCATGTAATGGAAGAATCGGAATATCCCATGCCTACCGATG
>RGMU01000292.1 GCA_010021705.1 Chitinophagia bacterium
CCTGCGAGAACGCGGCTGTACAGAATGGGTATTAAAAAGTAATATTCGCAAATGATACAAGACTTTCACCTATACGGACAAATAGGAGACGATTTTTTTGAATTTGAAATAGGAAGTGAATACGAAGGTTTTTTTAACACGCCAAAAAACTAATTAAAACTAAATATATATGAAACAAACTAAAATAATTTACGACAAAGCCATTGCGGGTGTTATTATAGATAATTCTTTGGCTAAGTACACCAACAAAATACTATTTCCGGAAAAGCTGGCTAATGCAAATGAAATGCTTAAAACAGCCCGGTTGCTTAAAAAGGCAAATTAATAGCATCTTACACCCACTCCTTCCATTCCCTTATCTTTTTGGCTATTTCTTTGTGGGCGGGAGAGTTAACTATATCGGCATACACAAGGGCGGGATGGGCTATGGTGGTTTCTTCTTTTTCGGTGTACCAAAATTTTTGGTAAATGCTTATATACCCTTTTTTGTCTTGTGCTATAGGGTATTGGCGGGTAAGTTCTTCTGCTGTTGTGGTAGTATACAGCGTAAAGGTTTGGGGTGCATCTTGTAAATTTGCCAAGCATAGTGCAGGTTCGCCGCTCCAACAGGCTTGCTTAGGCTGTAGTTGTAGGGCTTTCCAATTTTCACGGTCGTTTTCATTCAAAAAACGGAATGTGCCCAATAGCAGTTTGGGCTTTAGCTGCCGGTTAAATTCTTTTGCCCAACGCTCGGTAAGCGTTCTTTTATTGGCGTATATATATTTACCATGGTGTTCTTTAAATAGATATTCATTGTCTCGCAGGGATATGATTGTTTTATTGAGCGAGGTACGGGGTATTTTTATGGCATCGGAGGCATCTCTCACTTTGCGGTTGAGGATGGAGTCATCTATCAAAAAACTGAATATCGCCTTTAGTCCTATGGGTGAAAAAGCGGTGTTTAGGACTACCTTTTTTGTCTTTGAGGGCTTTATGTTGTCTAACATTATATATACCCTGTTGCGATGAAAAAACACTTTACCGGTGTTATCTATATAGGCAATTTGTTTTTCGCGTAGAAGGCTTCTAATGGCGGCAAGTATTTTATTGGCAATTACAACAAAGTGTTTATGGTTTTTAGCAACACTTTCTAATTGCCTTAAATCATGAATATTAAAACTATCATACACCGCAGCATAGAAAATGTATTTGCGGTTGCCGATGGCGAGACAAAAAGTGTCGTTCACGTCTTTATTCTCCTTTTCATCTGCCGGTATCCATAAAGCCTTAAAGGGCGTATTTTTTTCTACTTTTTCTATGGCAAGGCGCGCTATTTTGTTTTTCTCCTCCATTGCTTTACACCTTTTTGCTTAAATAGGCTATTGCCATCCATGCCATAATGCCCATGCCGGTTTCAATGGCAGACTCGTCTATGTTGAAGTGGGCATTGTGCACGGGTGCGCTAAAGGTGTTGTTGCTACCTTGCGTACCCAACCGGAAAAAGCAACCCGGCACTTGGTGGGTATAAAAGCTAAAGTCTTCGCCTGCCATGCGTTTATTTAATTCGTGCACTTTGTTGTTACCCACGTATTGGGATGCAAATTGCTGTGCCATAGCCGTTAACTCCGGGTTGTTAAACAAAGAAGGGTAGCCGGCAGGAATGTCCACCGTAGCTTCTAACCCTAAGCCTTCGCAGGTGCTTTTGGTAAAGCGCGTTATCCATTGATGGGCTTCGGCTCGCCATGCTTCATCCATAGTGCGTAATGTGCCCAATAGCTCTACTTTGTCTGGTATCACATTGGTGGCAAATCCACCCTGTATGCTGCCAAAAGTAAGTACAGATGGTATCAGCGGATTGCCCTTACGTGACACTACCTGCTGCAGGCCTGTTATCACCAACGCCGCTATTGCTATAGGGTCTATGGTCTGGTGTGGTAGTGCCGCATGTCCACCCTTTCCTTCTATGGTGATATATACCTCATCAGCGCTCGCCATATACTGCCCTGCCCTGAACCCCGTCATGCCCGACGGAAGATGTGGATATACATGAAGTGCGAATATGGCTTCTGGCCGCGGATGCTCCAGTACACCAGCCTTTATCATCAGGCTGGCGCCTCCTGGATGTTTTTCTTCGCCTGGCTGGAAGATGAACTTCACAGTGCCCTCCCACTCGTCTTTCAGGTCGTTCAGTATCTTCAGCGCACCCAGCAGGCAACTGGCGTGCACGTCATGCCCGCAGGCATGCATTACCCCATCGTTGGTAGATCTGTAGGGTATTTCGTTAGCCTCATGTATAGGCAGCGCATCCAGTTCTGCCCTCAGTGCTATAC
>RGMU01000293.1 GCA_010021705.1 Chitinophagia bacterium
CCTACACCTTTTGAGAAATAGGACACGCTCTATTTCTCAAAAGGTGTAGGTTTAGCTGCCCCGCAGGTCAATAAAGCCATTCGCATTTTTGTGGTAGATACCGAGCAAATTGTCAAAGACTTTAACCAAGAAGACCACCAAAATTTCCCCGGAGAAATACCCGCTAAAAAGGTGTTTATCAACGCCCAAAAAATAAGCGAAACCGGAAATCTATGGACCTACAACGAAGGCTGTCTTAGCATACCCAAAATTAGAGAAGACATAAACCGCACCGAGAAGGTGCGCATACGCTACCAAGACGAAAACTTTAACACCCACGAAGAAGATTTTTTTGGACTCTGCGGTAGGGTAATATTGCATGAATACGACCACATTGAAGGAAAGCTATTCATTGATTACCTGCCACAAATAAAAAAGCGTTTAATTAAGAAAAAATTAGACGACATTAGCTCCGGTAAAACCAAGTCCGACTACAAAATGATACACCATAAATAAATACCACTTTCACTATTGAGCCAAACCACAATATATACCGAAGAAGAGTTAATCGTTTTGTTGAAATCAAAAAGCAATGAAGCATTTAATTATCTTTATACACACTATGCACCCGTGTTGTATGGCATTATATTAAAAATAGTGAATGATAAAGAAACGGCAAACGATGTTTTACAAGACACATTCGTTAAAGTTTGGAACAATATACACCTCTATAATAGCTCCAAAGGTAGGCTTTATACTTGGTTACTCAACGTAGCCCGCAACACCGCCATTGACAAACTCCGCTCTAAAGGTGAAATTATGCGCTCAAAAATCCAAATGGGCGATGAATACGTAAATAGTAACGCTAACAATGTGCCCGTAGAAATAGCTGTGGACAAAATAGGAATTCCCAACCTTATTAACAGTCTTAAACGAGAACATGCTGCATCGGTACAATTAGCCTATTATGAAGGATATACGATGGACGAAATAGCCCAAAAGCTACAAATCCCATTAGGCACCGTGAAAACACGCATGAGAAACGCCCTACAACAATTAAGAAACATATTTAAAGCATAGTGGACATAAAAGCATACATAGAATCAGGCATTTTAGAGGCTTATGCTTTAGGGGCATTGCAGCCTGAAGAAGTGCAGGCTGTCCAAGAGGTATTGGCGGAATACCCCGAAGCCTTACAAGAGCTTAATACAATTGAAAATGCCCTCCTTACCCTTGCCGAACAAAATGCCATACACCCACCACACAACCTACAAACCCAAATATGGAACACCTTACAAAACCTTGCACCCGCCACCAACCCGCCTAATACCATACCCCTACCGCCACTACAAGCAAAGTTTAAGTGGCAATATGCAGCCTTATGGGTGGGGTTGATAAGTAGTATTGCTCTAAATGTGTACAGCACATTAACCCTAAATAAAAATAATGATGCACTTGCCCTGTCCATGAAGCAGCTAAAGCAAGATAGTCTGCAATTAGCAAGTAAATTGCACTATTACGAAAAAAACAAAAGCATGATGGCAGACAACGAAACCACCACCATTGTGCTACATACCGTGCTTAAAGGACACCCTATGGCAGCTACACTCTATTGCTGCAAGTCTAAGCATGAAGCATATATAATGATGGACGGACTGCCACAGCCCCCCCATGGCATGCAATACCAACTATGGGCAATGAAAAACGGTAAGCCCGTAAACATGGGCGTATTCCCCACCGCTATGGCAAATACACCCACCATTCAAAAAATAGATATGCCCTTTATAGAAGGCGAAGCCTACGCCATCTCCCTTGAAAAAATGGGCGGCAGCCCCACACCCACATTAGATAATATTTACGTAATGGGAAAGGCTTAGATTTTTTTCTGTATATTTATAATCTATCACATTTTGTGTGAATTGGTTATTTTTTATTTACTTTGTTGGTATGAAAGATACAGAAATATTTAGTGCGGCATTGGGATTACCGAGCGTATGGTATGTTAAAGAAGTTAAGTTGGTGTCGGTAGAAGGTAGTTTTTCATTGGTGTAAAATATTTTTTACAAAAAATTATAAAATATTTAATAAAAATATAAAAAATCACAACTCAGACAATAGCACGAATATAGGTTGCTTCTCCCTCTATGGCTGGATTCGCAAGGACGGTATTTTTTAACGTATATTAGTTGTAATAATTAGGCAATAAATGAAGTGGTGTTTGAAGTGTAAAACACTTCAAAAAAGTTAGCTCAACTGCAAAAAACACTTGAGCTAAATCAATTAGCAGCAATTACTTATCACTTTATCACCGTTATTTTATG
>RGMU01000294.1 GCA_010021705.1 Chitinophagia bacterium
ATAGCGGATAAGCCCCGGATATATGGGCAAGCCCGCAGCATCGGCAGAGGTGTAGCCGTCTGTGCGAAAGTAGTTGCTTTTAAGGTCAAATTTAGCACCACAAGATGCCTCCCAATGGTCGCCTACCACTTGTGCATTATAGAGTTCATACAAGTATTTACCGTCCATATCCACAGCTATTACATGCGAGTCTCCATTACCATTACTCTCAATGGGCGCATTTAGCGGAATGGGAAAAGGTCCCGGGTCGCTTTCAGCACCATAGTTGCCGTCATAGCTATTGCCCCTATATACCACATTGATGGCAGGCTGCTTAGCACACACCACAGCGTAGGGAATGCCCATAGGTGCACCATTCCACTGCCCTGCACCAAAGTCAGGATGTAGCGATGCAGTGGCAAATTGGTTAATGTTTTGTGTGCTAAAGGTATCTACCTTAGCCGTAGAAACATCTAAGTGCCAAGGGTTGTTTGCCGGGAACACCTCAATGGTTTCAGCTTGTGCTTTAGTATAGTTGCAATATGCAGGAGGATTAACCGGATTAGGCGGGCAAGGCTCTACTTGTTTACAGGCAGTGAAGCATAATAAGAAATAGGCTGAAATAGCTAAGCCGGTGTAATAATTTGCTTGCTCATGGTATTAAAATTGATATACAAATATAGGTACAAAAATTGAAAATAACAATTTTTAACTATGTGTTAATATCCCAAGTCAAATACAAAAATAAATATGACTTTGGAGGGATATTTGTATAACTATTGTCATTTTTTATTTACCTTCGTTGTGTATATAACATGTAACGCATGTAACATTAATAACCAAACTTATCCATGCGATTTTAATGAGTCTTGAACGACAGGGACGTATAGAAGTTTTAGATGCCCTACGGGGATTTGCCTTATTTGGCATTTTATTGGCACATATCAGCCATTGGTTTGCAGCGGGACCTTTGCCCCCGGAACATGTATTGGTTGCCGTAGGTAGCAATGCCGGAAGTGGTACTTTGCCGGATATTACGCTAACCGAGTTTATCAACAGAGGTTTTATTACGGGTAGGTTTTACCCTTTATTTACGTCTATATTTGGCGTTAGTTTTTATTTACAAACCATTAGTTTTAGCAAAAATGATAATAATGCTACCGTGCTGTTTTTAAGGCGCGCTTTGGTACTGTTAATTATAGGCTTTTTGCATCAGTTGCTATGGATGGGCGATATATTAATGGTGTATGCACTGCTAATGATGCCCTTAGTGCTGATTAGGAATTGGCACAATAGGCTACTGCTTGTTATTGGTATGCTGTTGGTGATGGACATACCGGGCACGCTGATAGAATTTCACCAAGTGTCTAACGGTACACGCGTGAATGATGAGGAAAATCAGGTGGCATTCAAGTTTTTGCACGTTATATCAGCAGGCAACTGGAAGGAATTGCTACACTTTAACCTCTTTATATTGGTGGGGAAGCTAAAGTTTCAAGCTGTAACGGGCAGGTTGTTTTTTACAATGGGCTTCTTTATGCTTGGTATGCAGGCAGGCAGGAAAAAATGGCTGCAAAAGCTGCAAAGCAATGTAAAAGCGGTTTGGGCATTTACGATTGGTGCATTCATTGTATTAATTGCCCTTCAATACGCGGTTTCGCAAATGAATATTGCAGAAACTACCTACAATAAACGCGAAATACTGATAGGCAATACATTAGAGTTTCTACAGTCGCTATTTGCGGTGATTATGTATAGCAGTTTTGTTATTTTATTATCAGAATATCGTGTGTTTGACCGTTTATTTCAAGCCTTTTCTAAGTTGGGTAGAATGGCACTAACGGCTTATGTAATGCAAACCCTTATAGGATTATTGCTGTTTTATCCCATTGGTTTTGGTCTGTTTCATAAAACCACGCAGGTGCAGAATATTGCCATAGGGGTAGTGATATATGCGATTCAGCTGGTATTGGCATCTGTATGGTTCAATTATTTTAACTATGGCATATTAGAATGGGTATTGCGAAGCGGTACATACCTGAAGTTGCAGCCATTAGTAAAAAAGAAAAAAGAAAACGATACTAACACAGGAAAGGCGGGTGTGGAATAAGATAGTGAAGAGATAAAAAAGTTGATTAACTTTGTGTGCCGATGCGGTAGTAATAAAATACAAAACTGCGCGAGGTGTGTATGTCAAAAAAGGTATTATTAGCAAACGACCACATAGAAGGCATAAAATATTATGCCACATATCGCAAGCATGGTGGCTATACAGCTGCCGAAAAGGCGTTCAAAATGTCG
>RGMU01000295.1 GCA_010021705.1 Chitinophagia bacterium
TCACCGTTATGTGCCTTGTACGCGCTTCTAATACTTCAATCTAACTTTTACAAGCAAGGGGCTTAAAAAAATATTTTAAGCCCCTTTTTTATTTTTGGAAATTAATCTATACTTTTATCCCCGAATAACAATGGTTACGCACATGGGAAAAAAATGGTTGTTTATTTTGTTTGCATCTACGTTTGTTTTTGCAGCAAGCAACACTACAATAGCTAAGGGGAGTAAAAAAACTCCAACCACTCGCACACCGAGTTCTGACCCGAGTAAGCCCCTCTCATTTCAAAGAGAATTAGAGATGGCAAATTCGCTTTACGGACAGGGCAGTTACTTTAATGCCATAGACCACTATCAAACATTAAAAAGTGCTGACGAGAGAAATCCGTTTCTTACGTACAACCTTGCAGAATGCTATCGCGCCACCCGCGACTATGTGCCTGCGGCGCACTACTATGTAGAAGCCTACTATTTAAACAAAACAGACTATCCGCGTTCTGCTTTTTTTGCAGGGCAAATGTTTAAGCAACAGGGAGAGTATGAACAAGCCATGACTTGGTTTAACCGCTTTTTAGATGACAATAAAAAAACATCAAGCGCAGCCAACCAAGAAGACCCTTATAATAGGCTGATGACCCAAAAAGAGGTGAAGGAGTTTAAGAAAAGGTGCAAAATGGAAATTGACGGTTGCAAAATGGCTATTGAGTCTATCAAAGAGCCGCAGCCGGTTACCATATTCAACTGCGGACCTAACGTAAACACACCTAATACCGAGCTTTCTCCATTCCCTTACGGAGACTCCAGCTTGCTATTCTCTACCATTACTGCCAGCAGAGCCTTTGGTTCAGAATCAGACCGTGGTATTGCCATTAATGTGCTTGACCCTCAAAAGTATAAAGAGCATTTTATGGTAACGCATAAGCAACCCGGCTATGTGGACAGCTTTCAATGGCCCCTACCTTTCAATGACGGAGGCTTTAATGACCCTAACTTCCACACCGGTAACGGTTGCTATTCACCCAATGGTGATGTGTTTTACTATACCAAATGTGGGGAAGCAGATTCATTTATTCTAAAATGCGCTATCTATTACTCAAGGTGGGGACAGCATAATTGGACTGTACCCGAGCTGGTGGGCGGTAACGTAAATGACGGAGAGTCTTCCAATACCATGCCTTACCTTGCCAAAGTGGGTAAGAAAATGATATTGTTCTTTGCCTCTGACCGCAAGCTACAAAGCCGCGGTGGTTATGACCTTTGGTATTCGGTAGTTGACCCGCGCAACAACACATTCCGCCGTCCTCAAAACTGCGGTAAGCAAATCAACACTTCATCAGACGAGCTTACGCCCTACTACGACAATCGCGTAAACAAACTTTACTTTGCGTCTAACGGTAGAAAGTCTTTTGGTGGCTTTGACATCTTTAGCGCAGACGGTGGTCCTTCACGCTATAAGAATGTGCAAAACATGGGCTATCCTATCAACACGTCTGCCGATGAGTTTTACTATATTAAAGACCCGGTAGGCAAGCCTGATGCTTATATAGTTTCTAACCGTATAGGCACAACTGCGCTTAAAAATCCTACCTGCTGTAATGATATATGGCGCATACAAAGCGAACCTCGCTTAGTGGTAATAGGCAAAGTGGTGGACAAAAAAACGCAACAGCCTATCACGCAAACCGTTGTAAAAATGGCAGACCAAAAAGGTAACGTAAACACGTTTAATTCAGAAGACGGTAACTTTTTGTTCAACATGCAGCGCAACCATTCCTATATCATCACGTCAGACAAAGCAGGCTACACCTCTTCCCGTGCTTCTATCAGCACCATGACCGTAAAACGCTCTGACCCTGATGACACCATTACCGTTACCGTTTATTTAGATACTATTAAAAAGAGCTTTGAAGTTAGCAACATTTACTATAGCTATGATTCTGCCAACCTTCGCCCTGAAAGTATTGCTTCTTTAGATACCATTTTAGCATTTATGAAAGATAACCCTTCTATATATGTTGAAATATACTCTTATACAGACGGTAAAGGAAAGCCCGAATATAACTTAGCCCTTTCTCAACGCCGCGCACAAGCTGTGTTAGACTATTTAGAGAAAAATGGCATTAATGTTAAACAATTGGTTGGTGGTTACATATTTGCTGGGAAGAGCCACCGTCGTGTTCGGTCCTGTACGAATTTGAGGTGCATCCGCTCGAACGGATTCGGCGATTTGAACTTTATTTCGAGGAAGTGCGTTCATCAAGACGATGTTATTGCTGATACGATTGG
>RGMU01000296.1 GCA_010021705.1 Chitinophagia bacterium
TTTGCTTTGCCTACATCTGCGCCAAATTTGTTGACCATTTCGCGGGTAATGTAGTTGTCTTGCGCGCCATATATGTATAGCACAGGGGCTTTTAGGGGGCGTATTTTCTTATATTCTGCGGGTGGAAAGCCATAATACATTACACAGGCAGATGACTGGGTGCCGGCTATTACCGTGCCGGTAAACGACCAACTGCCCCCCATGCACCACCCTAAGGTAGCTATGCGTTTATGCCTGCCAATTTTAGCAAGCAAGCCATTAATAATTTTTACGCCTCGCTCTTCGTTAAGGTTGGTCATTAGCTTGGAAGCGGCATCGGGAGTGCGGGCTATTGAGCCGTCAAAGAGGTCAACGGCATATACATCCACATTGCCTAAGTCGGTTTGCCAATCGGCAGCTACTTGCTTAATGTAGTCGTTCAGTCCCCACCATTCATGGAATATTAACAGCACTTTATCGGTAGGCGTGGGTGAGGGTATGTAAAAGGCGTTGCCGTCTTTGCCCTTAAAGGTGGGGAAGGTTATCATTTTGCCCGCTTCGCCGGTATAGGCAAAGGGTTCGGGAATGGGGTGTGCGTCTTTAAAGCCCGGCAAGCAGGCTATCATTTTCATGCCTGAAGGTTTTTTACAGCAGTTTTGCGCCACCGCTCCGCTCAACGGCAACATAAATAATAGCAGCAGGGTGAAGGTGTGTTTTAACATATACATAATTTAATATTTATGCACACAAAGATAGCAATTATAACATCACTCTAACCCTCTTTCTTAAAGTCCATGTTTGTGGCAATAAGGTTGCTGTTGCCTCGTGCTAATAGGTTGTTTGCCTCGTCATACACTTGGCATTCCACATTCACTATCTTTTTGCCTGCCCGCAGCACATTTGCCTTTGCCATCAGCCTGTTACCTACCTTTATGGCAAATAAAAAGTCCACATTAAGGCTAAGAGAAGTATAATGTTGCTCGCGGTCAAGGCTAACTACAGCCCAACCTATTGCCTCGTCTATTATGGCAGCCATCATGCCCCCGTGTAGGTTGTTGTAGGGATTTGTCATGTCCTTTTTCACGATTAACGATAGGGTTGTACTGCCTTCGCTTATGGCTTCTAACGTAAACTCTAACCAGTTGCCGGCATCACTACGGGAATCTGTTACTTTTTTGCCTTCGTAGTTTTGCTTTAGCCATGCCAAAACCTGCCCCGAAGGAATATCTCTATAGCTCATAATGGAGTGGGTTGAAAAATGAATTTGAACCTAAAATGGTGCAAAACTCACAATTTTTATCAACAATCCGCAGTGCATTGCCCTGCGTATGCAAAACATTATGTATTAAAAGCAAGTTTTTGCATTATCTTTACCTTATTTTACTGTTACCCTCCTCTAACTACCCTGTCAATAATAGTATATTAGCAGCATTACATGAGTATTATTATTAGCCCTGCATTTAAGGGATATATTAAGTTAAGACAAAGTGCAATAGACAATTTTATGCACAATCCGGTGGACACACAGCTACAAGTGTTCCACAACCTGATAGGAACAGCACAGTTTACGGAGTATGGCAAAAAGTATAATTTTGAAAAAATAAATACAATAGCCGATTTTCAAAAAAATGTTCCTGTACATGATTATGAAACCCTAAAACCGTATATACAGCGCATATTGGAAGGCGCACAAAATATATTGTGGCCCTCGCCCATAAAATGGTTTGCAAAGTCCAGCGGGACAACGAGCGATAAAAGCAAGTTTATACCGGTTAGCAAAGAAAGCCTTGACGATACGCACTTTAGGGGCGGTAAAGATGCCTTGGCGTTATACCTGCGCAATAATCCGACAAACCATATCACATCTGGTAAATGTGTGGTATTAGGCGGTAGCCACCAAATAAACCAAATGAATGCTGACTCGTTTTTTGGCGATATATCGGCTGTAATGCTGCAAAATATGCCTTTTGCAGCGCAGCTATTTCGGTTGCCGGATATGTCTATTGCGCTGATGCATGAGTGGGAAGAAAAAATAGAGCAAATGGCACACAGCACCATTCGTGAAAACGTTACTTACATTGCCGGCGTGCCCACATGGACTATAGTGCTTATTAAGCGCATATTTGAAATAACGGGTAGCAACAGCTTGTTAGATATATGGCCCAACTTAGAACTGTATCTACACGGGGGAGTAAATTTTACGCCTTACAGAAAGCAATTTGAGCAGTTTATACCCAGCAACAACATGCACTACCGCGAAACCTATAACGCATCTGAAGGCTTTTTTGCCTGCCAAGACAG
>RGMU01000297.1 GCA_010021705.1 Chitinophagia bacterium
GCTCAAGGAACTGCTGGAGTCACTGGAGTCACTGGTGCGACAGGTTCTGTTGGTTCCACGGGCGCAACAGGCCCAACAGGTGCTCAAGGAACTGCTGGAGTCACTGGAGTCACTGGTGCGACAGGTTCTGTTGGTTCAACAGGTGCGACAGGCCCAACAGGTTCTGTTGGAGCAACTGGAGCAACAGGTGCCACAGGCCGAACAGGTTCCACCGGCCCAACAGGCGCAACTGGCTCTCAAGGGTCAACAGGCGCAACTGGTTCTGTTGGTTCTACAGGCGCAACAGGTGCTACAGGACCCACAGGTGCCCAAGGTGCTACGGGCACAACGGGAGCCACGGGAGCCAGTGTTACAGGTCCAACAGGCGCCCAAGGTAGCCAAGGCGCTACAGGAGTCACGGGCACAACGGGCGCCACTGGCGCAACGGGTGTAGGTGCGACGGGTCCCACAGGACCAGCAGCAACAGGCGCAACGGGTGCGACGGGTCCTACAGGCGCAATGGGTGCGAGTTCATCCCAGTATATCAGTGTAACGCGAACAACGGATTCAACATCCACTGCTTCTTCGCAAGATGCGTTCGTTGGTGCGTCTGTAACAAACAATTGTGCGGCTTCAGGAGTCTCCTTTACATCATCCGATGGTCGTTTCACAATTTCCACCCAAGGCACATATTCAATCAATATGATGTTGATTGCTGACCCAATTCAAACAGCAGATTTAACAACGTTTTCAATCAGGAAAAATGGTACAAATGTTTGGTCATACAACATGAGAATTTATGGCGGTAGTGTGGTTGCGCCAGCTCCCGTTCCCATGACACTCTTCTTAGACCTCAATGTCGGTGATTACATCAATTTCTTATATGATGCGACAAGCAATTCAAAGGTCAACGCGGGGTCAACTGTAAGTATTACGCGATTATCCGTTGGTCCAACGGGTCCCACTGGACTCGGCGCAACGGGACCAACGGGTGTTGGTGTCACAGGTCCATCCGGTTCTACGGGACCAACAGGCACAAGTTTCACAGGTCCCACGGGTCGCACAGGCGCAACAGGACCGACTGGTTTTGTTGGTGCCACCGGAGCTACTGGCGCAGGTGCCACAGGACCTACAGGAACTCAAGGAGCTACAGGGGACCAGGGTGCGACAGGTGACATTGGACCAACGGGTGCCATGGGTGTTGGTGATACAGGCCCAACAGGTTCCACGGGCCCAACAGGAACACCGGGTGAAGCGTCCAATACAGGTGCCACAGGCCCAACCGGTATTACAGGAGCTACAGGTGCCAAGGGAGACGCAGCCAATACAGGTGCGACAGGCGCAACGGGTGCCGTTGGACCAACGGGTGCTGATGGACCGACGGGAACGCCAGGCGAAGCCTCCAATACAGGCGCAACAGGCCCAACAGGTGCTCAAGGCATTCAGGGTACAGACGGTGTCACGGGACCCACGGGAACTACTGGTGCTACTGGCGCCACAGGTGTTACCGGCCCAACAGGACCAACAGGAGCTGCGGGTGTTGATGGTGTAACGGGTGCTACAGGAGACACGGGTGCTACAGGAGACATGGGGCCCACGGGTGATGCCGGAACGGCAGGTGACATCGGTCCAACGGGAGCTCAAGGAATCGCAGGAGACACTGGACCAACGGGTTCAGATGGTGTAACGGGTGAGACTGGACCAACAGGAGCGACGGGTGAGCAAGGAATTCAAGGAACACCGGGTGATACGGGTCCTGATGGAACCGCGGGAACAAACATAATTGAGACGTGGGTTCACAATGGCACGGAAACACTTGCGGGTGGAATGCGCATTGATACGTCAAGTTACCCAGAAAGTGATTTCGCGTCGTATCCCGCACACCTGTATGTGAATTCTGGAGATGTCGCGGGAACATCGGTGTCTGAATGGATTCAGATTCTCCAAGGAGTTATTGCGGATCCGGCACTAACACCGGTACTCATCGTGTATGACACGGGTGGAAACAGATTAACATTCAATTGTACGGCGGGGGCTGTGTCTGACAACGGTGGAAACTACACCATTACTGGCTCAATTACATCCCAAAGCTCGTATTTCAACGCCACGTCACTGTCACCTAACAATGCGCACACGTCAGTCGCAATTCAGTTAATTGGACCACAAGGCACGCCAGGTGCGCAAGGTGACCCTGGTTCGCAGGGAGATCCTGGTTCGCAAGGAAATCCTGGTGACCCTGGACCTACAGGTCCTCAAGGTGATCCTGGCTCTCAAGGAGATCCTGGTTCGCAAGG
>RGMU01000298.1 GCA_010021705.1 Chitinophagia bacterium
TTCATAATAATCTCAAAAATCACAGTTCAGACAAAAAGAAATTGTCTGAGTCAGGACGCTCAGGATTTTAGGATAGGCAGGAGGGGCAGTGGGTAATTTTTTGCTCTGTAAAATATCATTTATTGCTTTTCTTGTTAATCTTTAAATCTTGGGTATCCTGATTCAGACAAAAACATAGCTATTACAATCAAACTAAATATTGTATCTTTATACAGCTATTTAATATTTCATTTATGCAAGCCTATTTAGCGTTGTTGCAGCATCTGTTAAGCAAAGGAACAGAAAAGCCTGACCGCACCGGCACGGGTACATTGAGTTGCTTTGGTTATCAGTTATCGTTTGACCTTGCTGATGGTTTTCCTTTGGTTACTACAAAGCAAATACACCTAAAATCGCTTATCCATGAGTTGCTATGGTTTTTAAAGGGTGATACCAACATTGGTTACTTAAAAGCCAATGGCGTGTCTATATGGGATGAGTGGGCAGATAAAGACGGCAATTTAGGACCTGTTTATGGTCATCAATGGAGGCATTGGCAGGGTGTTAACGGAGAAACACACGACCAGATAAAGTGGGTAGTAGATGAGATTAAACGCAATCCCCACAGCCGTAGGCTAATTGTAAGCGCATGGAACGTAGCTGACTTGCCACGTATGGCTTTAAGTCCATGCCATGCTTTGTTTCAGTTTTATGTAGATGGTGATAAGCTAAGCTGCCAACTCTACCAGCGCAGTGCTGATGTGTTTTTGGGTGTGCCGTTTAACATAGCCTCTTATGCGCTACTGACCCACTTTATGGCACAGGTGTGCGGTTTGCAGCCGGGTACGCTCATCCTTACCTTTGGCGATGCCCACCTCTATCTTAACCATATAGAACATGCCCGTACACAGCTATTGCGCAACCCTTATCCGCTACCTCGCTTGCAACTTAATCCGGCAATAAAAGATATATTTGAATTTACTTATTCCGATATTAAGATAGAAAACTATCAATATCACCCTGCCATAAAAGCACCTATTGCCGTATAAAAAAATAAAACTGTGTTAATATCTTGTATAGTAGCTTCATCAGAAGATAATGCCATTGGCAAGGGTGGGGGGATGCCCTGGCACCTTCCTGCCGACCTACGCTATTTTCGTCAAATAACTATGGGTAAGCCCGTAATTATGGGCAGAAATACGTTTTATTCGCTCAAAAAGCCCCTAAAAGGAAGGCTGAATGTGATAATATCCTCCACGCTTAGCGCGCCACCGGCAGAGGGCGTGTTGTTATTTGCTTCACTGCAAGATGCCTTACGGCAATTAGCCGATACCGGTAATTATGAAGAAGTGATGATAATAGGAGGGGGGCAACTCTACCGTGCAGCCATGCCTTATATTACGCAAATATACCTTACAAGGGTGCATAGCCGTTTTCCCGATGCAGATGTGTTTTTCCCTGAAATTGACTCTAAAAGGTTCAAACAGATAGCTGCAACCCCCCATGAGGCAGATGCCGAAAATCCGTATGCTTATACCTATTATGTGTATGCGCTTTACCCTGATACGCTAAGCTGCTGCGGCAGATAATTTTAACACAGCCTGCTCTAACATTTCTTTTGCATATTCTAAAGATAAGTGGAATGTTCCGTCATGCGGTTGTGAAGGTAGGCTATACATGGCATCGGTCAAAATGCGCTCGCAAATAGAGCGTAGCCCGCGCCCGCCTAACTTATATTCCACCGCTTTGTCCACCAGATAGTCTAAAGCGTCTTCGGCTACGGTAAGTTTAATGCCTTCATATTCCAATAGCTTGGTGTATTGCTTAATCAGCGCATTTTTAGGTTCGGTGAGTATGCGTTTTAAGGAAGAACGGTCAAGCGGGTTAAGGTAAGTAACAATAGGCAAACGTCCCAAAAGTTCGGGAATAAGCCCGAAGGAACGAAGGTCTAAAGCGTTTACATATTGGAGCAAATTGGAGCGGTCTATGGTGGAGGCTGCTTTAATGGCATTATAGCCAATGGTGGAGGCTTGCACCCTGCGGGCTATCATTTTGTCAATTCCTTCAAATGCACCCCCGCAAATAAACAAAATGTTATCGGTATTAACTTTAATCATTTTTTGCTCCGGGTGTTTTCTACCTCCTTGCGGAGGCACCATCACTTCCGAGCCTTCCAATAATTTAAGCATAGCCTGCTGCACTCCCTCTCCGCTTACGTCGCGGGTAATGGACGGGTTGTCGCTTTTTCTGCCTAATTTATCTATTTCGTCTATATACACTATGCCCCTT
>RGMU01000299.1 GCA_010021705.1 Chitinophagia bacterium
GCCAACCAGTTTATTTTGCTTTGTGCTATGGCTGCATGGCTGCTTAGTAGCATTAGGAGTACCCCAACGGAAAAAATTAGCTTCATAGAAACTTTAGCTAAGTTAGCTTTTTATCTTCAGGTAAAGATATAACATACAGCCGGTAGAAAATAATAAAAATAGGTTATAATTCATAAACACCACCTTCTTCGGCAATAACGGTAGCTTCAAACACTTCTTTTGCCTCTTGCAGCAGTGGCTCAAGGTCTTTATAACGGCTGGAAAAGTGCCCTATCAGCAATTTATTAACGCCTGCTTGCTTGGCTATGGCTGCTGCCTGCGCGGCGGTGCTGTGGTAGCGCAATATTGCTTTGTCTTTGTCTGCCTCCATATAGGTGGCTTCGTGGTATATGGCATTAGCGTTTTGGATATAAGGCACTATATCGGGCAAATAAAGCGTGTCGGCACAGTAGGCATATTTTTTGGGCGCAGGGGCATCGGCAGTTAGTAAGTTATTATCTATAAACACACCATTGGGCATGATATACGGCTGCCCCATTCTTAGCTTTTCGTAATGCTCTACCGGAATATTATAGCGCATACACATCTCGGGCAATATGCGCCTGCCCTTTGTTTTGTGCGTTATCACCAATCCATGGCACGCTATGCGGTGGCTAACCGGAAAGCAGCTTAGCGTGTATGCGGGTGCGTCTTGCAGCATTTTGGCTTCGCCTGCGGGTAGCGGTTCAAAATGTAGCGGAAAAGATAGTTCGGTATTTGCCACATCAAGCATCAGGTGTATTATCTCCATGAGGCGGGCAGGGGCATAGAGGTTTAGCCCGGCTGTTCTGCCTTGCAGGCTCATGGTGGTGATGAGTCCGGGCAGTCCAAAATAATGGTCGCCGTGCAGGTGGCTGATAAAAATATGGTTCAGGTTGCGCCACCGAATGCCATAGCGCTGCATTTGCACTTGTGTGCTTTCGCCGCAGTCTATCATAATATCCTCGCCGGGCAGGCTCACTATTTGCGATGTAGGATGCCTGCCATAAGCCGGTAATGCCGAATTATTGCCTAAGATTGTAATTTTCATTAAAGTGCGTGAAGGTACAATATTTTAGTAAAACCTAAAACTTAGCCCCCTCCAATTCGGCAAACCACTGCTGCATGGTGGTGATGGCAGAGGCATTGCTATTTGTAATTTCCGTAAACAGATTTACAATATCTTTTTTGCGGATATGAAAACGCTCTGCATTTTTTAGGGCTGTCCAGCCTTCTAAATCGTTTGGTAAGTTATAGGTTTGGGGATTAATCTTTGAATCGTTACACAAGTCCAATATAAATTTTTCTATGCCTTTATTCAAGGTAGATACGATAATGATATAGTGAAGCCGGTTTTTATCTTTATGACGGTATAGCTCGGCAAAGTCCTTAATAGTTTGGTCTTGCTTATTAAACTCGGCTAAGTAATTTGGTTTTCTTTTATCATTATCCATAATGCCAACACACAGCCTATCATTATATTTTTCTTTCATTGTGCTTGCCACTTTGTCGCATCCCTTTTGATGATTGAGTTGCTTAGTAGCACAACCTAACAGCACGCTTATAAAAAGCGTATCTAAATTGCATTCAGGTACAATGTTATCATAAAAGCTAATCCTCATCGTCTAAAAATCTATCTAAATTAAAAAACATATCAATGCCATTTTGGTATATCTGTTCTATCTGCTCATCCGTTATGCGGCGAATCATGGTCTGGCTATCTTTATAGCTTACGGCATATATAGATAGCTCGCTATTTAGATTAGGGTTTTCTATCAAATCATTTAATATGTATGGGCTGTGGCTCGATATAAAATATTGGTTGCCGGACTCTCTATCGCTTATTATATCATGCATCAAACCGGAGATATAAGGCGGAAAAAAGTGCGTCTCCGGCTCTTCAAACAGTATTACCGACTCTTTATTGGTGAGTACCGCAGTGCGGTAAAACAGCAACCGGCGCAGCGTATCGGCTAAAGAATCAAACGGCAGCGTAAATTGGTAACTGTCCGACACCTTTTTTAATACACTGCTAATTTTGCTTTTCTGGTCATACAAATATTCCCCGCCTATTTTCTTCAATTCAAAGGCTATACTCTCCAATAGCTCCGGCTGGGTTGTTATTAACTTATATAGATTGCTATGATTAGGCGGTATTAAAAAGGGTACGTGATGCCCCGCCTCCTGCTTTTCTATATTGGCAAAGTGGTATTTTTTAATTTGAAATATTTCA
>RGMU01000300.1 GCA_010021705.1 Chitinophagia bacterium
CCTCTTGCAAGCGGATATAGCTTGCATTTACAAGGTACTGCGCAGGTGTTCTGTGCATAGCCGTTGTATAATATAAATAAGGGTCAAACTCTTTAGTGTTGGTTTCGTAATTGCCGGTATTATTATAGTTAATTACAGAATTGTTCCAAACATAAGGTTTGCGGCTATTCACCACTGTTTCTTGTGCAGTACCTACAAAGTCCATCAACTCTTTAGTGTGGCTGTAGAATTGACCACCTTGCTTAGTTACAAACACAAAGTGTAGTTTAAGCCCTTTCCACATTAAATCAGAACCCCATGAAGCTATAAACTTAGGTTGGTATGATTCTAAATAAACCGGATTAGTAGTAGGTACAGGCATACCCGTATTTTGGTCAACTACCGCTCTGCCTTCGTGATATTGAATATCAGCTGCATAGAACGTACCATAAGGGCGACCAACTGCAGCAACAATAGACATACCGTTAAAGCCACCAACTACAACGTTTTCTAAGCCATTGGTCAAGCTAAGTACTTTGTTGCGATTGCGGGTAAACGTTCCGAATAATTCCCACTTCAAGCCCCATTTGGTAGAAATAGGAGTACCTCTTAGTGCTATCTCCATACCCTTGTTGCTCATTGTACCAATGTTCATGTACTGTGATGTGAAACCGGAACTTGGAGGCAATGGTACTGCGGTAATAAGGTCAATAGCCTTACTGTTATAATAGGTAAACGATACACCTAAACGGTCATTTAAGAAAGAGAGGTCTGTACCAAATTCATATTCACGTGTGCGCTCAGGTTTTAAGCCCGAAGGACCAAATTGACTATTAATGCTGAATGCAGGAACGCCATTAAACGGAGGCGTGATAGTACCAAATCCTGAACGGAAAGAACTTTGGTTGTAACCGGCTTTATTGTTTGCATAAGCAGGTGCAGACGCACCACTTGCAGACGCACTAAAGCGCACCTTACCATAGTTCAACACTTTTCTCTTAAACTTAGTACCATTCAAACGCTCTGTGAATACCCATGAAGTGTTAGCGCCGGGATAGAAATAAGAATTGCGGTCAAAAGATAAAGTAGAAGACCAATCATTTCTGCCTGTAAGCTCTAAGAACAACTCTCTTCTAAAGTTAAACTTAACATCGGCATACATACCAAATATACGGCGGCGGTCAAATGAGTTGCTTACTCTTACCGGACCTTTGTTATTAGCAAAATTGTAGTAGTCAGGAATTACCAAGCCATTGTTAGAAGGGTCAATCACAGCACCTAATGCTTCAATTTGACGCATATTTACAGAGCTACCCGCAGTTGCATTGATACCAAAATCTTTGTCAAAATCATGCATCCAGTTGGCTATAAGGTCGTTAGTTAACGAGAAATATGTATTAAGGCTTTGCTCATAACCACCATTTAGCTTAAAGGTGGTACCGTCATAGTAGCTACCGGTTTCGTCAGCAGCCGTGACGTTTAATACCGGAGACTTATACGTAGAACGGTCATCGGTCATATCCACGCCCACACGGTTAAATACATTAAATTCACCTCTTTTATAACCAATGTTAAAATCACCTAAAACCCTGTCGCTCTTATTTCTGTTATCATAATAAGTAGCTACCCAATACGGGTTTTTAATGTATGCACCAAAGTTACCATAGCGGTTAACGCCTGATGTGTCGGTAAACTCCATGCTGTAATATTTGTTGCCAAGTTGCTTCATTTCGCTGATAGGAATATCACGCGGTGTTTGCACCAATGCATCCATTACTGAACCGGAGTTTTGACCGCTGTTTTCAGCACGAGAATAGGTGTTAATGTAGTTTACATTTATAGAAGAGTAAATTCTATTGCTAAGCTGTGTTTGCGCATTAAAGCGAACACTGTAGCGATTATAGAAAGTATTAGGTACTACACCCTTATTATTAAGTGAGTTTAGCGATAAGAAATAAGTAGTTTTATCGTTACCACCGCTTAATGCTACATAGTTATTTAATGTTTTACCTCTGTCATAAAAACTTCTAATGTTATGCGGCAAATCAACATAAGGCTTTACTAATTGCTTACCATCTATCACTTGTCCCCATGGGCGCATAAGACCATCAAAAGGCAATCCCCAGCTAAAGTTTTCGCGGCGGTCATCTTTAATGTAATTCATATCACCTTGTCCGTACTCCAGCGTTCAAGGCTTGGTTCGGGGATTGGGAGAATGACCCCAAGAACGCTTCCAAGGTAGTTGATGAGAATGGAGAGCCGTTGGTGGTT
>RGMU01000004.1 GCA_010021705.1 Chitinophagia bacterium
ACATTGGCGACCAGCGGAAAGTTAATGATGTATTGGTAAGATTTGCTCAAAAGTATAATGTACCTATTATTGCGAGCAACGATAGCCACTGCTCCAAGTAGTGGCTATCGTTGCTCGCAATAATAGGTACATTATACTTTTGAGCAAATCTTACCAATACATCATTAACTTTCCGCTGGTCGCCAATGTCATGCCTTTGCAATTCTACATAATAATCTTCGCCAAATAAATTGTGCCACCATTTAAAGACAGCTTCTCCGGCTTCTTCGCCCTTTCTCAAAATAGTACGGGGCACTTCTGCTCCCAAGCAACAAGTTGTAGCAATAAGCCCTTCATGGTGCTTTGCTATAAGCTCTTTATCTATACGGGGGTATTTGCCATATAAGCCCTCAATATATCCTAACGAGCACAGCTTTACTAAATTTCTATATCCGATTTCATTCTTAGCCAATAACAACTGGTGATACCGAATATCTTTATCGTCTTTAGAAAACTGACGCTTATGCCTATCTGCGACTAAATAAAATTCACAGCCCACTACGGGTTTAACCACCGGCTCGTATATTTCTTTTCCTTCGGGTGTTTTGCCTACTACTTTCTTATTTTTCCATGCTTCATCTACAAACTCAAATACGCCAAACATATTGCCATGGTCAGTAATTGCCACTGCGGGCATATTATCTTTTGCAGCTTTGGCAAATAGCTTGGGTATGCTTGTAGCACCATCTAATAAAGAAAACTGTGTATGATTATGTAAGTGAGAAAAACGCATATCGTATTAAACTATTGGCAATTTATATCATCAAAAGTATTTTGAGGTAGAATTTTATCCACACTCAAAAAAATAAGAACCATCATACGCACTCCGCAATAGTATATCCCCACTTATTAACATATTCACAGCAAATAGCTTATCAGCCGAAGAATGTAACCTCTCTGATAAGGCAAAATCAGGAATATTTTGTAGATATTGCAAATGAATATTACCTTTACCGTTTGGCTAATTCTTATTCATAGTTTTGTGTGTAACCTGTGAATAGGTTGCTTTAACAAATTAGAAAAATCACCCAACCAATTAGACGGATAAACGTGTCTTTTAGTCGTTGAATAGAAGTTCTAAAAATATAATATTTTTCGTTTTAACATGAAAAAAATCTTTACCATTCCTTTTCGCCTGTTATTCCCTATCTTCAGTGTGCTATTATTATTAAGTAGCTTGAAAGGAATAGCCTCCCACATTGTAGGTGCTGACCTGTTTTACGTACATGACACCGGTAATAGGTATAAAATTACCTTCATCGCTTATGGTGATTGCGGACCTGCAAGTGCCGGTGCTTTTGCCACATTGCCTAACAGCCGCCCTCTAATATGTATATATGACGGTAATACGTCTATTACTAGTATTACTCTTACGATAGATACGCCTACTAATCCATATAACGGTAGGGAAATCACACCAGTATGTCCGCGTGACTCAAACAGAACGCAATGTACTATTGCTGCTTCTACTATACCGGGTATTAAAAGATTTGTTTACACCGGCTATTATACCGTACCTTATCGTTCAAGGGTTTGGCGTTTTGTTTATACCGGAGGCATGGCTCCCGGTACCGGAACGGGTAGAGCCGGAGCTATTTCCAATATAGCCGGTGGTACGATAATTCAGTTAATTGACACATTAAATAATACTACCCGCCACAATTCAAATCCGTTATTAACCGTAGTTCCAACGCCATTTTTCTGCTTAAACAATTCAGATTCCTACACACCCGGTGCCATAGATGCTGATGGCGACAGCTTAAATTTTAGCTTAGTATCCGGCATGGATGGTACCACTAACTGCGCAAGATTAGGAGGACCGGTTACATATACCGGAGGCACTTCTGCCGCTAATCCATTACGCGTAGCTACCGGTAGCTTTTCTTTTGACCCAAGAACAGGGCAAGTAAACTTTTATCCGAACTTTGTACAGCGGGCATTGGTAGTTTATAATATTGAAGAGTTTATGAATGATACTCTTATGGGCACAAGCCAAAGGGAAATGACTTTTTTAGTGATACCTTGTACCATTCCACCACCAACCGGAGCCATTGCTACAAGTTCAGGTGGAGGAAGACTTGTTGACTCTACCCACTTTGAAATATGCGAAAATACGGATACCTTTTCTTTGTATATTGCACCACGCTCCACCGATACTACTTTGCATATAATAGTTAGAGCTACCGGACTACCTCCGGGTGCAAGTTTTGTAACTTATAATGATAGTTCTAATGCCCCTTACTGTGTATTTTCATGGACATCAATTGGAGTAACGCCAGGTACATATACTTTTTTCATAACCTTAACAGATGATAACTGTCCTGTTTATGGCACTCGCACTATAGCCTATACCATTACTGTAAACCCAAAACCAACTGTTAGCGCGGGTGGTGGTGCTACAATATGTATAGGTGGTGGTATATTATTAATTCCGCGTGGTGCAACCTCCTATACTTGGTCTCCGGGTACGGGATTAAGTTGTACTGCCTGCGCAACTCCCGGTGCCAGCCCCACGGTTACTACAGTTTATACTGTTACCGGTTCTTTTGCCACCGGTTGCTTTAGTACAGATACCGTTAGAATAACCGTAAATCCTAACCCCGGACCCATTGTTGGCATAAACAATATTTGTATAGGCGATTCTACTACATTATCCGACACCACTACCGGAGGCAGATGGAGTAGTAGCAACCCCGCTATTGCCACCATAAACCCAACCACCGGCGTTGTAAGAGGCTTGGCTGTGGGTTCTGTATTTATATATTATACTGTTGCTGCTACGGGTTGCTTTGTGAGTCGAATATTTACGGTTAATCAATTGCCGGGTAGCATAACGGGACCGGCAACCGTTTGCCGACTATCTTCCATACGATTAACCAACACACCTGCCGGCGGAACATGGACGGTCTCCGATACCAATACAGCTGTGATAACCACCCCCGGAGGTATCTTAACCGGTAGAACAGTAGGCTCGGTAACAGTTACTTATAGCTTACCTACCGGCTGCTATGCTACTGCTAATATCGTAGTTAACCCTATTCCTGATACAATAACAGGACCGCGGGTTTTATGCCAGGGTGATACTATTAGATTGAATAATACCGTTAGCGGTGGTACATGGACTACAAGCAATGCCGGTGTAGCCACTATTATAGGCTCTACAAATCCCGCTGTAGTCTATGGAGCATCAGGTGGTTCTGCAACCCTTACCTATACATTACCGGCAGGTTGCTACGCTACTTATGCCATTACAGTTAACCCATTGCCAACAGCCATCTCTGCTGCTGCACCTATCTGTATGCGCACCACTACGCGTTTAACCAACGGAACTCCGGGAGGCACATGGACAAGTGCAGACTCTACAATCGCTTCTATTGACCCATCAACGGGAATAGTTACGGGGAACTCTTACGGCACAACTACTATTACCTATACATTACCTACGGGTTGCTTTGTAACACGCAGTATTACCGTCAACCCAATACCTTCAGCTATAACAGGTGTTGCGGCATTATGTCAAGGTTACACTACAACATTATATGACAGTGTATCGGGTGGTACATGGTCGTCAAGCAATACCGCAGTTGCTACGGTAAACTCAAGTACCGGTTATGTAACGTTTGTTGCCCCAACATCGGCTACCATTACCTATACATTACCTGCGGGCTGTTATGCCACTTATGCCATAACTGTTTACCCACTACCGGCTACCATAGGTGGCCCGTCTTTCGTTTGTTTACATTCTTCTATCACAGAAACCAATTCAAGTGCCGGTGGTAGATGGCGCAGTGCAGATAGTAGTATTGCTACTATTGACAGTGTAACCGGTGTTTTAACCGGTATGCGCGTAGGCACTGTGGTTATTACTTATACCCTACCTACAGGTTGCTTTATCACACGCTCTATCAATGTTAACCCAATACCTTCTATCATCACGGGTACTTTTGTGCTTTGCCAAGGTTATACAACCGCATTATATGATAGTGTATCAGGTGGTACATGGTCTTCCAGCAATACTGCCGTGGCTACCATAAGTGCTGCCGGTACAGTTACTGCGGTAGCGGTTGGTACAACTACCATTACTTATATATTACCGGGTGGTTGCTTTGCCACTGCTTTATTTACCGTAAACCCACTACCTGATACCATCAGCGGTGCACGCTATGTTTGTTTACGTTCCACCACAACACTGACCGATAGAGTTGGTGGTGGTAGGTGGTCATCAGCCAGCCCCGGTGTGGCTTCTATTGACTCTATTACAGGCGTAGTAACGGGCTTAGCCGTGGGTACAGGTGTGGTGATTACTTATACCTTACCTACCGGTTGCTTTGTAACCCGCACTATAGACGTAAACCCAATACCTTCTGCCATTACAGGTGGCACTGCTATATGCGTAGGCTATACTACTACACTCTATGATAGTGTTGCAGGCGGTACATGGAGCAGTAGCGCAACCGGTATTGCTACTGTATCTACTACCGGCACCGTAACCGGTGCTGCCGGTGGCACAGCTACAATTACCTACCGCTTACCGGGTGGTTGCTTTGTTACAATACCTGTAACCGTTAATCCTTTACCTAATGCCATAACCGGACCAACTTCTGTTTGTGTGCGCTCTACTGTTACCTTAACCGATGCGAGTGCCGGAGGCAGATGGTCTTCCTCCAACAGCACAGTTGCTGCCATAGACTCAGTTACCGGAGTTGTTAGAGGTGTGGCTATAGGCGTAGGTACTACTATTACTTATACATTACCAACAGGTTGTTTCACCACACGCACTATAGATGTAATGGCGGCACCGTCTGTAATAACAGGACCTACGGCATTGTGCGTAGGCAATACCATTACTTTAACCGACTCTATCACGGGTGGTATATGGTCATCAAGCAATACATCTATCGCTACTGTTGGCATAGGCTCAGGCGTAGTAACGGGTGTTGTAGCGGGTTCGGTTACCATAACCTATACCATTGGTGCTTGCTTCGCCATTTACAACATTACTGTTAATCCATTACCTGCTACCATTGGTGGTCCGGCTTCAGTGTGTATGGGTAGCACCATTACGCAAACCAATACGTCTGCGGGTGGTAGTTGGAGTAGCAGTAACACCGGCGTGGCTACTATAGATGCCACTACCGGCGTTGTAAACCCTGTAAGCACAGGTACAACAACTATTACCTACACTTTACCTACCGGTTGCTTAATAACAAGGGTGATTACAGTTAATCCGCTTCCTGCGGCTATTACCGGTGACTCTGTTGTATGCGAATCGGCTACCATAACTTTATCAGATGCTTCGGCAGGTGGTTCATGGACAAGTAGTAGCACGGCAATAGCTACCGTTGGTGCCGGTTCCGGTGTGGTAACGGGTGTTGCTATGGGTAGTGCTACCATTACTTATACCTTACCAACAACATGTTATACTACAAAAAGCATCAGGGTTAAGCCACTACCGGTGGTAGGTGCTATTGGCGGTACTACATCTGTATGTGTGCGTAGCACCATAGTAGCGACCGACACCACTCCGGGCGGCACATGGAGCGTGGCAGATACTACTATTGCAACTATTAGCTCAACCGGCACTATCACTGGTATAAGAGCCGGCACCACAACCATATCATACGCTGTTACCAATGATTGCGGAACGGTTGCTGCTACACGTACTATTACCGTTATACCTTTGCCTTATGCGGGCACTATACGCGGGCTAAACTCTCTTTGTGTGCGTGCTACCATCACGCTAACCGACTCTATTGCCGGTGGCGTTTGGAGTAGCTCTACAACAAGCGTGGCTACCATTACCACTACAGGTGTTGTTACCGGTGTTAGTGCCGGAACTACAACTATCAGCTATGCCTATACCAACGCTTGCGGCACTGATGTGGCTACCTATACGGTAACAGTTTTAGCCCTACCGGCTTTAACCATATCGCCTACCACTATTGAATATTGCATTGGTGCCTCTGCGGCTATTAATGCCGCCGGTGCCATGACATACACTTGGGCACCAGGTACAGCACTGACCTCTACTACCGGTTCTACTGTAATTACAAGTGCTACCGTTACCACAACTTACTCTGTTACCGGTGTGGGCGCAAATGGTTGTAGAGACACCGCCTCTCGCATCATTACCGTACACCCACTACCTATTATCACAGTAGGCAGTGCTACTATTTGTAACGGCAATAGCGTAGTATTAACTGCGGCCGGTGGCTTTACTTATACATGGTCTCCGGGTACGGGTTTAAGTGCTACAACCGGAGGCAGTGTAACTGCTTCGCCTACTGACAGCATTCAATATACCGTGATTGGCACTGACCTTTTTGGCTGTCAAAATAGAGCCATAGCTACCGTAAATGTAAATCCAATTCCACCGGCACCTACCGTTACCACTCCTATAAATTACTGTATAGGCGATGCCGCAGCAGTGTTATCTGCCTCCGGTACCGGTTTGTTATGGTACAATACCGCTACCGGTGGTGTAGGCACAGGTACAGCCCCTACGCCGTCAACAGCATCGGCAGGTGCTACACAGTTCTATGTATCGCAAACGGTGGACGGTTGCGAAGGTCCGCGTTCTATGATAGAAGTAGATGTGTTTAATAACGCCCTTACTGCGTTTACTTATGAAATTAAGTATGGGTGTACCCGTGATACGGTTATCTTCACCAATAACTCCCAATTCTGTGATGGCTATATATGGCACTTTGGTGATGATTCTAATACAGTATCTACAGTAAAAGACCCAATGCACTTCTATCCCATAGCTTTTGTAAATACTAACTATACCGTTAAGTTATTTGGCTATAACAATGTTTGTAATGATGATTCTACTACCCAAGTAATAACCATTACACCAATGCCTTCATATCCTGTTGTGCTAACAAGCGTAAGCGGTACACAAATAATAAATTACGGTGGTAGCGTACAGCTAAATGCTACCGGTGCAGCTTTATATTACTGGACACCTAATGACGGTACATTAAACAACGCACATATTAACAACCCTATAGCATCGCCTTTAGCCGACTCTACCATATATACCGTATATGGCTATGATGCAGACGGTTGCTTAGATTCAGCTTATGTAAAAGTGTTGGTAATACACTCAGACAATCCTATAGTGCCAAGTGCCTTCTCGCCTAACGGTGATGGGTTAAACGATATATTTAGAATTGGTAACCTAAGATATGGCAGGCTTTTAGAGTTTAGGGTGTATAACCGCTGGGGTGAAGAAGTGTTTAGTACCTCAGACAAAAATCAGGGCTGGGACGGCACTTATAAAAACGAACCGCAAGACATAGGCGTATATGACTACTTCTTAGTGATAGAACAGTCAGACGGCAAATCTATACGCATTAAAGGCAATGTTACCCTTGTAAGGTAATAACCCCCAAACCGAAATACTATTCCAAATCAAAAGCTACCTTTCGGGGTAGCTTTTGTGTTTGGGGAGAGTACGTCCCGTTATAAAGAAGGTTGACCACTTGTACTGTTAATACTGTTATAAATTGGCAAATATACTACTAACCCTGAATAAGGTTCACATACTTTGTTTCAGGACAAAACAGGGTAGGCTCGGCGGGAGAGCAATCGGCTAATGCCTATTTTAGGCTTTGTTAGCAAAGATATATATTCTGTGCTGCAATACTGGTAACCCCTGTCCGAATGATGAATAAGCCCATTCACTTTTGCCGGTAACGACTTTAATGCCGTCCGCCTATCCTTATAAAAGTGATGTCACTTACCCATAATTGGTGAGGGGCACCTAACACTAAATCCTTTATAAGATTAGGATGTTTGCGTTACCAATGGTAGAAATAGACAATGCGAGGTTGTTTAGTTCCGAAGCAACCTCAAGTCGTGCTTTTTGTCTGAATCAGGATACCCAAGATTAAAATATTAAGAGAACATAAAATACACAATTATTTAAAAAAATCACCCACTGCACTTCCTGTTTATCCTAAAATCCTGAGCGTCCTGATTCTGACACCTTTCACTCCAATCATCCCCTTCACAAAAATCACAGTTCAGACAAAACAACCCGCTTAACAATTTTGTTCCCCGCCCCATCCGTTATATACGCCAAATACACCCCAGGCGGAATGCCCGAAAGGGGCACATCTTGCAAAGGGCGTGTTAATGGGGTGCGGATAACCTCTTGCCCCATGAGGTTACAGAGGGTGAAGGTGCAGCCGTGCCCACCGCTAATGGTAAGTACTTCTCTTGCCGGATTAGGGTAGAGGGCGAGCTTTTCCGTATTTAGTAGGGCTACACCATTCACCTGCGGCGTATCCGGGTACACCCACACTTTGACCGTATCAAACGTAGAAGCCCCACATAAATCTAAGCGAACCACATAAGAGGTAGTAGTGGTGGGATGCACAAAAATAGTACCCCCGCTATCTATGGCTGTGCCGCTGCCAAGCCGATACCAATAAGCCGGCACACCATCTCCCCCGCTTGCCACACCCAAGCGCGCCGTATCTCCGGGGTGCATGATAATGGTATCCCGCCCCGCATACGCCCGCGCATCTGAAGGCAGCACACTTACATCATCTACAAAGTAGTAGGCATATAAGCGCCTTGGTACCGTATCACCGCGTGCATCAGTATAAGTGCTAATATGCCTAAAATGGCTACTATCAAAAAACATACCGATAGTTATAAACTTTTCCGTACCATTTGCCCTAAAGCTCCCTTGTATCTTCATCCAGTTTAGGGTATCATAACGAACAACAGTATCCAATACCTGTGGCGTGCAATGCGTTTGCGCTATGGCGGGGTGAGACGTGGTATCTATACTACCATCATCCAAATAAACCCCTATTCTATCTATGGCGTATTCAGCATAACTTGCCCTACTTACATAAAAGGTTACGCAATATTGCCTACCGGTTAGTAGTGTAGTCGCCAATCTTCCTTGTAGGTAGTTTTGTCCTTCTGAACTCATTATAGAGGAAGAGGATGAGTATCTATCCATAAAAAATACCATCGCAGCCATGCCGGCACCGCTGCGCGGGTACTGAAAGCCTTTTGCCTGTCTTGGTGCCCCCCCCCTACCTGGTGTACCACAAAAATTACAATATTCAGGAAAAGGCTCCATACGCCGCCCTATACCAATTGCTCTAAATGCACTGTCACCAGTTGAACCATAATTGGTATCTAAGTCATCCCAGTATGGAGTATATCTGATAAAATCATAATCATTTGGGCATCCAGAGAGAGTTTCAAAAGCCCCATTTAGTACGATATTGCTTTGTGGATAAGATAAGAAAGGTAGTAGCAGCATAGCTGCTACTACCCATAAAGATATTTTAATTACCTGCTTCATTTATTTTACTAACGCTTTAAGGTAATGAATATTGCCTGCGGCATCTTTTATTTTTACCAAATAGATATCTGGTGCTACTTGATTCAGATTTACCGTTGTTTTGCCATTAGTTACTTTGGCTTCTTGGTGATAAACTGTTGCACCTAGTTGGTTAGTGACCGTAATGTCCAATAGAGCATTTAATGTCGATGTTTGGACAGTAAAGCTACCAGTATTCGGGTTCGGGTATAACGTATAGTCAGCTTGTTTTACAGCAACCTTACGGCTATCTTTACCCGCAGCTAATGCTTCGCTATCGCAACTGCCGGTAGGGAATATCACATTGGTGTGCCATACTAAGTCGTGGAGAGCTTGGGCTTGGTAAACTACTGCGCCTTCCACACTTGCACATTTGTATGCCAAGACCTTAATGTTGTTGCTATCTTGCTTTGTTACTTCATCGGTTTGGTAGTGGAGCAATACATTCAGGTAGGTAAGGTAGTTATCCACCACGCTATTAGCGTCTGTTCCGTCTGCCATGTCTAAGCCGGTAGCGGTGTCTACCAGCGTATTGGCATAGCTGTTTTTACTATCGCTTAGCAAAGTTGCTGCTTGGGTATAATTACCGGTATCTATTGCCTGCCGGATGCTGTGCAACCAGCCGTAACGGCTATGGCGATTTGCCTCCGTAAAAAATTGGTTAAGCAGTCTGCTACTGTCCAACAGGCTGTTGTTAGCCCATAGCATTTGGTAGGCTTGTTCGCGTGCCATCCATTGCTTTGCTTAACGTCTATTTCTAATTGTTTACCCATATTTATGTAGATATTTTGGCTAAAAATACTGCTTTATGCACCGTATAGCTAAAACCTCAAAATTAGATAATAGTTTTGATATGTGTATGTGTGGGGGGAGAATTTTTTGGGGAATTGTGAGGTTAGATGGCTACGGTGTGTTGGCATGGTTAATCGGTACACTTGTTGTAGAATATTTTTCGTAATATTGCTTTGGGGTTGGGTGCTAAACAGCGATAGAGCTATTTTTTATTTATGGTAGAAAGAAAAATATTACAACATTTTATTTCATGATCCCGATATAGATTATCAAATTGATGATACCATAGCAGTTTCGAGGATTTGTATGATGAAGTGTGCCAAGAAGGCGTTCAAAAATTGGAACCGTGGCATGTTATCTATGATGAGAATAAATATCAAAAAATTATTGAAGAAACCAAATTAAATAGCCTGCATGAATGTTCAATTAGAGTTGCCCAAACTGACCTATCTATTGAAGAAATGAAATTTATCTTCGACGACGTTGAAGACTGGGAATATAGTAGCTATCAAGTGATTTCTAATAGTAATTATTATGGGGAAATAATTTTACGATTGAAAAATCTCAAAGAAAATTACAATAACTTAATTCAAGGAGGCGATATTGAATATTTTTTAAACGATGATTGTATAAGGTATTTGATTTTATTCACAAAAGTTAGCAATCCGTGGTATCAAGCGTTAAAACTTGACATATTTGAGACGCATATTTACGATATACATGATGTCATATACGTAAAATATCTTTTAAGAAATGTTCCTTTCGCAGCACCTATGAAGAATTACATTTCAAGACCCTCCTTGCAATTTACTAAGCAACAAATAGTAGCTGGAAAAGAATATAAGTTATCGATTCTCGCTACTCCGGATTTTATCGTTGATAACTATATCATTGATATTAAAACAACTAATTCTGTTAGTCGTAGAGATTACTACCAAATGTTATTTTATTATGTTCTTGCGAAATATGGCTACGGTGAAAAGTATCCTAAAATAAAGGGCTGTAAACTAATTTATGCAAAGCATCAAAAAATTATCACGCTTGATTTTTCAAAGGTTATTAACGTAGAGGAAGGGGTAGCATTTAACGAGTATATCGTGGACAATATAATTTTAGATTATATAGAAACTATCATACAAATAGAGAGAGACCGTGAGGAAGCTGCACTTGAGAGAGAAAAGCAGCGGATAAAGGAAGAAAAACGAAAAGCAGCTAAAGAAAAAGCTAAAATAGCTAAAGCTAAAGTAAGAGCAAAGGAAAAGGAAAAGGCTGCTAAAGAAAAAGAGAAAGCTAAAGCAGAAGAAAAGGAAAAAGTTAAAGCAGCTAAAGAAAAGATAAGAGCTAAAGAGAAGGAAAAGGCAGCTAAAGCGAAAAGAAGAGCAAAAGAAAAGGAAAAGGCAGCTAAAGAGAAAAGAAGAGCAAAAGAAAAGGAAAAGGCAGCAAAAGAAAAAGAGAAAGTAAAAGTAGCGAAAGCAGCAAAATAAAAAGCTTTGTAAATTATAGACTTACCTATATTAGGCTTTTTATGCCGAAGTAGTTTCACATGTATTGCACTACCATTTTCCAGCATATTCCGTGCTTCTCCACATTGCTACACGATTACTACAGGCACACCCCACAGGCTATAATACCCGCATGGTAGGCATAGCCTTTAAAAGAAATAAAGCCTTGTTGCGGTGTTTTGGAGCAAATTAACCCTCTTGCCTCTCGTTTAAAGCCTGTTTAAATGCGCTTTACAATACGATTAAAGGCTATTTAAAAACCGTTTGCGGTTTAGCGTTCTATTTCTATGCGGTTTTATTATCTTTGCCGTTAGTTTTTCGTTTTCATGTTACTATCTTTAGTATTGCGGTTGGCAGATGATGCCCTTATTCACGGGCACAGGCTTAGCGAATGGTGCGGGCATGGTCCCATATTGGAGCAGGATATTGCGCTTACCAATACGTCTTTAGACCACTTAGGCAGGGCACGCAGCCTTTATCAATATGCCGCAACGCTGTTTAACTCCTATACTGACAGTGATAAAAATGCCACGTTCACGTCCATAGCCCTAAAGCAAGCGATAGCTTCGGGCACAGCCATACACGAAGACCACCTTGCCTACTTGCGCGATGCTTGGGATTTTCGCAACGTATTGTTGGTAGAACAGCCTAATACCGATTGGGCATATACGGTTGTTAAATGTTTTATGATAGACACCTTTAATGTGGCATACTTTACAGCATTGCAGCATTGTACCGACTCCACATTAGCAGCCATTGCAGCCAAAAGCCTTAAAGAAGCTACCTATCATAGAAAATGGAGCAGTGAATGGGTAATTAGGTTAGGCGATGGCACAGAGGAAAGCCATGCACGCATAAAAAATGCCCTTCACCATTTGTGGATGTATTTGGGGGAAATGTATAAACCTACCGACTACGAACTTAGTGCCACAGATGCTATCCAAGCCCCCAATGTGGCAGCCCTTTTGCCTCAATGTTTAGACTATACTCATGCCATATTGGCAGAAGCTACTTTAGACGCACCACCTGCCAATGCTTGGATGCAAAGCGGCGGCAAAACCGGCATCCATAGCGAGCATTTGGGCTACATTTTAGCTGAAATGCAGTATATGCAGCGTACTTATCCCGGCATGGAATGGTAAAATACACACCCTCGTTTGACCCCTTCGCAGCCCCACATATCACTCATACTACCCTGCTATCACCCGCCGGAGGGCTGGGCAGAGCGCATATTTAGCCAATATGGAGAGTTTTGTAAGGCAGTTAGCGCGTCCATAGAGCTAATTATAGTGGTTGACGGAGACCCTGACATTATTGCCTCTCCTTTTTTAGCAACGCTACAACAAAAAATATCGTTACTAAAAATAGTAACTTATACACAAAACAGAGGTAAGGGCTATGCCATAAGGCAAGGCTTGGCGCAAGCCACAGCCCCGCTTATTATTTATACCGATATAGACTTTCCCTATACCATAAACAGCATGACAGCCGTTGTTCATGCCCTGCAAACCGAAGGTTATGATATTGCCATTGGTATAAAAAATGCCGAATATTACCGGCATGTTCCCCCGGCACGCAAGCGCATTTCCAAGTGGCTGCAAGGCATGATAAAAGCCTTTCTCAACATACCTATCACCGATACCCAATGCGGACTAAAGGGCTTTAAAGCCACCGTATCACCCGTTTTTGCTGCCACCACCATAGACCGTTATTTGTTTGACTTAGAATTTGTGCGCAATAGTTATAAAGCTAAAATATGGCAAATAAAGGCAATACCGGTAGCTTTGCACCCCAATGTAAAATTTAGGCGCATGAATTATCGTATTCTACTGCCTGAATTGCTTAATTTTACGCGCCTTCTATGGAAGCCACAAAAATGAAGCCATTTTTCTCCACCAATACGCTTTGGAATTGGGTAGCTTGGGTGTTTGCCTGCCTGCTGACTGCCTATATTTTTAGCCCCATTCTGCGCTATCATGCTATGGTAATGCCGTCTTTAAGTTCAGACGGGGGCAAAAACCTGTTTACCTACCTGTTTCACATTTTGCATGATAAAGGCTTGCATTTTAGCGGTATGAACTATCCTTACGGCGAGCACATTGTATTTACCGATGGGCAACCCTTGCTGTCTGTACCGTTAAGCTACCTTAAAGGCAAAATAACCATAGAAAACGCTCTTGTGGTGTTATGGGCAGGCATTATGCTGAGCTATGTAGTGGCTATCAGAACCTGTACCCAAATATTAATCCATTTTAAACTCCCGCCATGGCT
Organism: Chitinophagia bacterium; assembly: GCA_010021705.1. GTDB lineage: Bacteria > Bacteroidota > Bacteroidia > Chitinophagales > Chitinophagaceae > RGMU01. The sequence goes on from RGMU01000004.1 coordinate 13,957, forward strand.
TGCTATGCTGTTTGGAGGCTTAATAGTGAGTTGTAGCCCTCAAATATTCAGGGTATCGGGGCATTTTGCGCTATCTTATGCCTGTGCCATACCCATGCTTTTTTACTATACCTTACAATATCACGATTTAAAAAAACTCAAATACCCCATTTATATTTTTGTTTCCGGCACGCTGTTCACGTTTTTACATCCCTATTTTTCAGCCATGAGTTTGGTATGGTTAGGGTGCTATGCAGTAGCCTATTTTATAACTGCTAAAGGCACATTGATTGACAAAATAAAGCATTTACTACCCCTTAAAATGGCAGTGGTGGGTGTATTTCTCGTTTTTTGGGTTTTTATGAAAATTACCGACCCCGCCACAGACCGCCCTATTACGCCTTATGGTATATTAGAATATTGCACGCGAGGCTTAGATATTTTCACGTCTTCTGTTTCGCCCTATTGGCAAATGATAGTGCAAAATACCCCCTTCAAAAAGATATGCCATGGGGGCGAAGGCTATGCCTACACCGGCTGGGCAGTCCTTACCATGCTTACCCTGCTAATAATACACGCACCCTTTGTTTATTTTTTCAAAAAGAAAGTAAAATTTTTACCCGTTCATGCGCCCCATTTTTCAGGCGTTTGGGTGTTGGTAGCCCTTTTTGCTTTGCTATTTAGCATGGGTGTGCCCTTTGTGTGGAATATGGATTGGTTGTTAGACTATGCTTCGCTACTAAAGCAGTTTCGCACTTTAGGCAGATTTGTGTGGATATTCTATTATATAGCCACTATCTATGGTGCTGTATTAGCCTATCATAATGGCATGTTGCTTTTAGAACAAGGCAAGCGAGTGTTGGTAGTAATATTAGGTGTGCTGTTTATGGCTATTTGGGGCTACGAAGCCAAATGCTACATAGACACTGCCCTTATGGCAGTTGACTTAATGATGTCCCGCAGCAGGTGGGGGCAAACCTTTGAGCAGGTGCGCATTGCGGGTGGCTGCTACACCCAAAAAGCACAGTGGTTACACGGTAGCGATAAACGCCCACTACTACTCATGGTGCTGTATGCCGAAAAGCCTGACCCTAATCAGGAATATTTGATAAGTGCTTCTACCTATATAGGGCATTTTGACGTGTGCAAATTGTATGCCTGCTATCCGGAGCGGCTATTAGCCATAGATAAGGCTAAAAAAGACAGCGCAAAAGCCATAGCCAATACGCTAAGGGCAGGGCAGGATACTTGCTTGGTAAATGTGGGCACATGGTACATTAACCACTTGGATAGCTGCAAAGCCGATTCTACCTTTTTCTCAACCGGCGCATTCCCTTATACGCTAAGGAAAGAAATACCGCTGATAGACGTGCCAATAGCCCCTGTAATTGGCGATACTCCGGTTTTATATGAATTTTCATGTTGGGCATTAGTGGGCAGGGAAGACTATAAAACGCCTTATTTTCACTTATTTTTGTATGACAGTAGCGGCAAACAGCTGTTTGATACCGATATGCTAACCAAAGAAAGCACCGACAACAATGGGTTATGGCTAAGAAACGGTTATTTTTTTTATATGCCACCCGCTTGCCGGCGCGTAAAATGCTGGCTTGTAGAGCCGGATAATGCCTATAAAGCCATAGACGAAACAATGATAGCCCCTGCCAATGCTACTATAATAAGCAAAGACAAAGCAGGCAGAACTATGGTAAATAATCATAAATTAAACTAATGTTAATCTATGCAAGATACTTATCAAATATGGGAATGGTTGGCAGACGTTAAAGACCCTGAAGTGCCGGCATTAAGCGTTATAGACTTAGGTATAGTGCGCGAAGTAAAAGTGGACGATGCTAAAAATGTTAGCATTGCTATCACACCTACCTATAGTGGCTGCCCGGCTATGGATGCCATTGCACTTGGCATACGTATGGCATTAACCGGCAGGGGCTTCGGCAAAATAGCGATAGACTATCAACTAAGCCCCCCTTGGACTACAGACTGGCTAACCGAAGAAGGTAAGCGAAAGCTAAAGGCTTACGGCATTGCCCCTCCCGTAAACGAAGACATGGGTAGCGACACCGATGCCTTATTTCAAACACCGCTTGTGCCTTGCCCCCGCTGCCAATCGGAAGAAACCACCCTCATTAGCCGATACGGACCCACAGCCTGCAAAGCCCTTTATCAATGCCAAACTTGCAAAGAGCCTTTTGAATATTTTAAGTGTCATTAGGAAAAATTTAATCTATATTAGCCACTTCTTACCCTATTTAATTTCACGGAATGACCAGAATAATGAGCCTTGACTATGGCAAAAAGCGAACAGGAATAGCCATTTCTGACCCGCTTCGCATTATAGCATCTCCTGTTGAGACGGTAGATACGAATGAATTAATAGGCTTTATAAAAAAATATATCCAAATCCATGAAGTGGACACCTTTGTAGTGGGCTACCCTTTAGCACTTGACGGCAACCCAACCGATGCCACTGCATTGGTGGATAAATTTTTGGGTAAACTTCAAAACGTATTTCCCGCCAAAACCATTGTGAAATGGGACGAACGCTTTACCTCTTCTACGGCACAGCAAACTATGCACGCCATGCAACTCAAAAAAGGGCAGCGCGAGCAAAAAGGCGTAACTGACCGCATAGCAGCTACAATTATGCTGCAAGAATACCTGAATAATCTGCCCGATAAGGACAGTTAAGCATCAGAACTTACTTCATAGACGCTATTACCATGTTCCAAATTTCAGCTTCTTTAGCGTCAACTTGGTTGTTCATTTCTTCTGCTTTTTGCAGTATTTCGGCTACTTCGGGTATTTGTGAAAGGTCTTTAGCGTTAATTTTAATGTTAAGGTAACATCCCTTCACTGCCGCCCTGGCACATAAACCACCCACGCCGGCATCGGAAATGCTGTTAGGGTTGCCGGTAGCAGCCATTGCCTTTATCAATGCTAAGCTCTCATAAGCCTTTTGCATTGATTTATAGGGCACTTGAATGGCATAAATGGTAGCTTCTTGTATGGCAGCTTTGCGTATTGCCTTTTCTTCATCATTGGTTTTAGGCAAACCAAAGGCATTCATTATTTGGTTAAAGGCATAAGTATCCTCGTCCACCAAGTGTAGCAATTCTTTAAGTAGCTTTTGTCCGGTATCGGCATGTTGGCTAAACTCATGCCAGCGGCTATCCCAGCCAGGTTTATGAGCCGATAAGTTTGCCACCATTGTGCCCAATGCTGCCCCTAAAGCACCGCAATAAGCAGCTATGCTACCGCCACCGGGTGCGGGTGATTCTGAAGCAGTTTCGGCTGCAAATGCAGTTAGCGACATATTCACTAATGGCTTACCGGTATCTTGCTTAATGCAATATTCTATAATTTTCTTTTGTGGGTCAAACGGAGCTAATTCCTCCAATCCCAACGATTTTACGGCTATTCTTATGAGTTCAGCCTCACTTACGCCTGTGCTGCGTTGTTGCTTATGTAAAAAATAGCGACCTGCGTCTAACATGGCTTGTAGTGGCACTAAGCCTACCAATTCGCTGCCCGTAACCCTTAGCCCTCTTGCCGTTGCGCGTTCGCAACATGTGTCAAAGGCAATATGCAATGGCGTTACCCGCGCATTGGTCAGGTTCATGGATATTTGCGCAATGCCGTATTCTTCAATATACCAGCCAATGGCTTTTACCTCTTTCAGCAAACCCGGCTGCCAAACGGCATTACCCTGCTCGTCTTTCAATATTTTGCCGTTAGCGTCTTTTTGTTGCCTTCCTTTTTCGCGTATGTCAAAAGCAACCGAATTGGCACGGCGCGTAGAAGTGGTGTTCAGGTTTACGTTGTAGGCTATTAAAAAATCACGCACACCTATCACCGTAGCTCCGCTTTTTTCGTTCCATTGCCCTGCACCGTAGTCGGGTTGCCATTCCGGACGCTGTATTTTGGCTGCCATACCTTCATACTCCCCGCTTCTTATGTCTGCCAAATTCCTTCTATAAGGGGCTTTGGCGGCATACTCATATAAAAACGTAGGTATCTCAAGCTCGTCTGCTACTCGCTCTGCTAACTGCTCGGCAAATGCCACTGTTTCCTCTATACTAATGCCCGAAATCGGTATTAAGGGGCATACATCAGTAGCTCCCATACGGGGATGCTCACCTTTGTGAGTGCGCATATCAATTAGTGTAGATGCCACCTTTATGGCTTGAAACGCAGCCTCTACAACATCATAAGGGTTGCCTACAAATGTTACAACTGTGCGATTGGTAGCCTTTCCCGGGTCAACGTCTAATAATTTCACACCATTAACTGCCTCAATGGCAGCGGTAATTTGCCTGATGGTTTGCATATTTACGCCTTCGCTAAAATTAGGAACGCATTCTACAAGGGCGTGCTTATAATTGGTCATAGCTTAATTCTATCAATTTCTTTAGTACGGTTACAAATGTAGTGCTGTTTTTCACATATTTGCAAAAAACCTACTCAAATGCTTGCGGGAAATGGCAATCTCAAACGCAGGTTGGTACGGGGGCATGGGGGATTTTGTGAATTGAAGGTTTTTAAAGAAATAAAGCCCTGACTTACGTCAAAGCTTTATCTACACCTTATGAAAAATATACCCACTGCAAAGATAGTATTATTTGTTGACCTAACAATAATATAATAGTTAAATTATTACAAAAATATCTGCCGTAGAAATTTGTTGCTCCTGCCGATGCGTTTGGTACAGATTTTGCGCTGTAATAGTTATGAAGCATCACACATTATTAGCACTCGTTTTAGTTGCCATAGCCGGGGTTTCTTATGCGCAAGGTTCTTTGGATACCAATAAGATATATGCCTTGCAAGAGGTGCAAATTGTGGGGCATAGAATAGATGAAAATGCACGCTATCAACACAACCAAACCAAATATTATGTTACCAAAATATTGCCTTACCTAAAGGTGGCAACAGAAACCTTTGCTGCCATAGACGCTAAAGAAAATGACCCTAACCTTTCTAATAAGGACAAAAGAAGGTTTGTAAAAGAACTGCAATCCCATTTACAATCAGAATTTACCGATAAGCTAAAAGACCTTAACGTTACACAAGGCGAACTGCTAATGAAGCTGATAGCCCGCCAAACGCATAGCAGCGTTTACAGCAAGCTAACTCAATATAAAAACTCTTTTGTGGCTGTAAAATGGCAACTTTGGGCACGCTTAAACGGGCTTAACTTAAAAAAGGAATACAACCCGCAAGAGGAGGCTGATTTAGAAAGCATTATGAACGAATTGGGCTATCCACTACCCACCTCTTATAAATAACCGGCTATTTTACGAACAAAAAGCACTTACGGTGCAGCTTGCCTTGAAAGTCAAAAGGGGTGGTGGCACCGGTAATATCCTTTAAGGAGGTGTAGGTTAGCGAGTCTGTATTTAATTCAAAATTGCGGTAGTTATTGCTAAAATAGAGCATACCTGCGGGCTTGAGTGCATATAGCAGCTTGCTTAGCAGGTGAGTATGGTGGGCTTGCACATCAAAGTGCCCGCTCATGCGCTTGCTGTTAGAAAACGTAGGCGGGTCGCACACAATAATATCGTAATAGCTGGCGGGTATAGTCTCTATCCATTCTAATACATCAGCCTGAATAAATTGGTGCTTTTCTGCCTGATACAGCTTGTTAAACTGCATATTCCGCTTAGCCCAATGGATATAGGTTTTAGACATATCTACCGATGTAACGGTAGCGGCATCGCCTGCCGCTGCATACACGCTAAACGAACCGGTGTAGCAAAACAGGTTAAGGACATGCTTAGCATGGGCTTGTTGGCGTACCATTTCCCGGGTAATTCTATGGTCTAAAAACAGTCCTGTGTCCAAATATTCTGTTAAGTTAATAATAAAACTTAAACCGTTTTCGTGCACAATTTTTTCAACTTTTTCTAACTCGTGTTTGGTATATTGGTCGGTACGGTCTTCTTTGCGTTTACGAGTTTTAACATATAGTTGTGCTATGGGAACGGCAAGCACCTCCGCTATCAAAATTTTACATTCTTCTAACCAAATTTGGTGTTCGGTATCATCCATGCCGTGTTTTCGCTGATATTCGGCTATATAAACAGCGTCTTCGTATATTTCAATGGCAAACGGAAACTCCGGCAAGTCATGGTCATACACCCTAAAGCATGAAATGGCACTGCGTTTGGCTATTTTAGCTACATGTTTCCACATTTTGGTTAGCCTATTGCGGAACATAAGTTGCTTGTCGGGGGCGAGCATAGTCAAATTTTAATTAAGCATTAAAGGTACAAAAAAGCCACATCTTACCCATAAAAAGGCTATAAATGCGTTATTAACGGCATTATTCACAGTAGGATAATACACTACAAGCCCGCGCTACCACTATGAATAAAAAATATTTAGTACCTTTCGCACTTATATAGTAATGTGTCAGCCGGCAGATAGTTGGTTGATGTATAATAGTATTGTTTCATGTTTGCATTTATAGAGGGTGCTATTGCTTATAGGTCGCCGTCTTTGTTATATATCAATGTGGGGGGCGTGGGTTACGAGGTGCACATCACCTTGCAGACTTACGACAGTTTGGGCGATGCACCGGCTGTTAAACTCTTCACTCATTTACAAGTGCGTGAAGACGCATGGGTGCTTTATGGCTTTGCCACAGAAGAAGAGCGCGCCACTTTCCGCTTGCTATTAGGCATTAATGGCGTGGGTGCTGCTACGGCACGCCTTATTTTATCTTCCTTATCTGCCGAAGAATTAAGAAGAGCCATTACTGCAAACGACCATAAAACGCTTGAAAAAATTAAAGGAATAGGGGCAAAAACAGCCCAGCGCATTCTGTTAGAACTACAAGGAAAGGAAATGAAAATGCCCGCAGGTTCTTCTACCACAGCTACGGCACACAATACTGCAAGTAACGATGCGTTAATAGCATTGGTAAATTTGGGAATTGCAAAGAACATGGCAGAAAATGCACTCAAAAAAATTCCCAATCCTGAGAGCCTAACCGTAGAAGAATTATTAAAACAAGCCTTACGTAATTTATAAACAACCTGCAAGACCACAATCCATTTGAAAAAGCAACGTCAACTTTACCTTTTTCTTTTTTTTATCACGGCTGTAGCCGTGGCATGGTATCATGCCACAGCACATCCGTATATACCCTATTTACCGGGCTATAACCCGGAGCCTGACACTGTTGGCAAAAAAGATACGCTTTCCGCTAAAAAAGACTCTACTGCCGTAAAAGCCATCGCCCCTCCGGAAAATGATACTACACCGCTAAAGTTCAAAATATATGACAAAACCGGAGAACCGGTTACGGATTATAATCTACCCCGGAGCATAGACTTAAACGACCCGCCGAACAATAAGAAAAATTTTGACTATGACCCCGACTCTAATAAGTATTTCTACAACAACCGAATGGGTAGAGAATATTTAAGAAACCCTACTTACTTAAACCTTGACGAATACAGAAAATATAGGGCAAAAATGGACGATGATGCCTATTGGGCACGCCGCCTTGATGCCATGATGATGTTTAACAAACAGCCGGAACTGCCCCAAATGTATAAAGAAGGGCTGTTTGACCGCATATTTGGCGGAACCAGCATATCAGTAAAGCCGCAGGGTAATGTTGACCTTACCTTTGGCAGAACATCACAGGACATCAAAAATCCTACACTTGTGCAGCGTGCTCAAAAATATAGCATCTTTGACTTTGACAT
>RGMU01000031.1 GCA_010021705.1 Chitinophagia bacterium
CATCTGTACTACCGTCATTAATGATAACTACTTCAAATTTTGGGTAATCTATTGTTAATAGAGAGCGCACATTGTCTATTATCGTAACGCCTTCGTTAAATGCCGGTGCGATAATGGAAACACCCGGTGCTAAAGGAGAGCTAACTATCATGCTATAGTCTGAATAGCTCTCTTTTCTATTAAAAATATTGATGTTTTTATAAGACAAAATAGCCAAAACCGCATAGAGCGTTAGTAGCCCCGTACCATAAGTAAATACAGTGGTGTCATAAAATTTTTGAACTATTTCAAAGAAAGTAGAGCCGTCCATCTGTTGCTATTTAAGTAGTGGGTTTAGGCAGTGTCTTATAATAACTTTATTTTCTTCGTGTGTTTCTTCCATCATTTCGTCAATCATGGCGCGTGAAGCCGGTGTATTATGGGCTATCACTGCGCGTGCTGCGTTCATGCGAATGTCAAAGTTGGACGAGTATAAAAATTCTTGCTTTAGAAATTCTAAGTGTTTACCCGAAGCTATTTTGCCTAAAGTTGATAGTATTTCTATCTGGCACATAATGGGCTGAGTGTTGTATATTCTTATCAGCCTGTCTTCTGCTACTTCTGCGCTTAATTTGCCTAAGCAGGCAATGGCATCGGCTCTGAAATAGTGGTCTTTATTGTTAAGCAAGTCCATTACAGAGGGTATGGCAGATTGTTGGTCATAGTGGGCTATTAGCTTTAGGCAAAAAGATACTACGCTTTTGTTGGTACTATAGCTTACCCAGCGAGAAAAGTTAGGAACAGCAATGTCTTTGGTGGTGGTAATTATTTTATAAAGCTCCATTTGGTCCCATGGCAAAATAGGCTCTGTGGCTATATCAAAAAATTTGAAGGGTTCGTTTTTACTAAGCTGTATGTAGGCATTTCTTGCTGCGGCGCGTAAGGCAGGATTGGTGCTATTGGTAAGGGGCAAAATGGTTACGTCTGATATTTGAATATCCATTTGGGTTAGCTCTACCACTGCTTTTATTTTTCTCTCCCACCGAAGACTTTTGAGCTTGTCAAACGAGTCTTTGGTGAGTCCCAAGTCTATGTATAGTTTTCTGAGTAGGTCGCCCACCTCGCCTCTAAAGTTTTTACGGTAAGATATTAATATATCTATGGTGGCTTGTCTTACCCATGCTTTTTTAAAAATAATATTGTTGAGTGTTGCCGGGTCAAACTCAATTTCATCTACCGGAATGCGCTCCAAGTTTTCATTAATCAATACTTGGTCGGTAATTATTTCTTCAATTTGAGGGCGCATGATGTTCATGCGCTTGTCCACTTTATAAGCATTGTACCGTCTAAACATTATAACAATGTATGAGGTAATAGTTGCTGCTACAGCGATGATAATAAAAGCGAGTGCTATTTGGATAAATAGCGGAAGGAAAGTAAATTTATCGTAAGCAGTCCATATTAATGTTACAATATCATTAAACATGTGTTAGGGGCATTATTTTTTTTTGGTAACTAATTTTGCACCGGCATTTCTGTTCGCTATCAGTTTTTTTATGCGAATAAGTAACTCCCCTGCCATAATGGGCTTTTTCAAGTAGTCGTCTGCCCCTAATCTAAATGCTTCCGTTATTGTTTCTTCATTGCCCACAGACGAGCATATAATTATGCCTACATGCCTGCGGTTAGGGTCATTTCGTAACCTACTAACTACCTCTAAGCCATTGGCATAAGGCATCATCAGGTCTGACATTACAATGTCGTATTGTGCGTTATCCAGCTTATCAAAGGCTTCTTTTCCGTCTTTTGCTGAAAGAACCTCGTGCCCATCACGTGTAAGTATATTACGGATAGCTTTAAGCATGATGTCGTCATCTTCTATTAACAGTATAGTTGCCATTGAAATGTGTAGATATATTGAAGCAATATATCCTGCTAATTACTAATACGGTAGTTATGTGGACATATTCTAACCTACAAAGTTATAACTATATTGCTAATATGGCATTAGAATCGCTAATATTAACAAATACCCAATAAATATGGATAACTTCTGAATAGATGAATGATGTTTTTGTTGTAATGTTGTTAATTAATATTTTTTGAAGCATTTTGTAGAAAGGAGAAATAGAAGGTAGAGCCTTTTCCTTCTTCGCTTTCCACCCATATAGTGCCTCCATGAGCTTTGGCTGTTTGTATGGAAATGGATAAACCTATTCCATGTGGTTTTTCGCCTTTTGTGCCATATACCCTGCTTTCGGTAAACATGTCAAATATAGAGGTAAGGTTTTTTTGTGGAATACCTATACCGCTGTCTTTTATACTAATTACAATGAATGGGCTTTGCACGGCTATTTTCACCACAATTTCAGAATTTTCATAACTGAACTTAATAGCATTAACTATAAGGTTATTAATAGCTCTCCATATTTTGTCTTTATTCACCGTAGCCATTAGTTGTTCCGGATGGGATATTAGTAAAATAGTTTGCTTTTTTTCCAATGCCCTTATTTTGAGCAGGTTAACCGAATTTTCTACTAATTTACCAATGTCTTCCAATTCCATAACCGGCGTTTCATTTTCCATTGAACGCGCAGCTTCAATAATATCTTTGCTTAACGTTAAAGAATTGGTACACGCTTCTTTGATTAAGCCTATACTTTCCTTTTGGTCTTCGGTAATGCTATCTTCGTCTAACAGTAGTAAATCTGCCAATGCCGACACTGCCGATATAGGACTCATTACATCATGGGCTACAGACCGCAATATGCGGGAGCGTTCTTTGTCCCGAGCTTCTAATTTGTCTAATGTTTGTTCCAGCGTCTTGTTTTGTTCTTCTATTGTATTGTTCAGAGCCACCAAATTGGTAACATTATCTGTTTTAGCTTTAGCATATACTGCAATAAATATGATGATTATTAAAAAACAGATACAAATAAATATAATAGTGTATATAGTATTTTGCTGTCTGTCTTTTTCAATTTGTACAGCATTAAGCTCGTTTTGGTGTTCCAAGTCGCTAATATGAGCGTTAATGTCTTTTTCCATTAGTTGCTTATCAGATGCGTCATACGCTTCTTTTTTACCATAATATTGTTCTAAATGAAAATATGCCTTTTGCGTGTCGTGCTTTAGTTCATAGTACTTCCACTTTAATTTTTCGTTGTTAATTTTTACTTCCGGTAGTGGAATACTGTCTAATTCTACATCAATGGCATGTATTAGTTGGCTTAGCTTTGTTGTATCGTTTATGGTAGCATAAATGTTGCCTAACTTTACTTGGCTTAGCAAGGCATCGGAATTAGTGTAGCCTTTTTGCAGGTTCACGGCTATGCTTCTATTCAGTAGTGCAATGGCTGAGTCATACTTATTACTGTCAATGTATATATCGGCAAGGTTGCCAATTACAATGGCTTCTGCCATGAGATATACATATTCCGATTTCTTAAAGTCCGTCTTTTTTTTGCTTCTTATATAGTCTAATGCTTTGTAATAGTATTTTAGTGCACTATCGTTAATATGTAGCTTGCTGTAGCACAAGCCTATATTGTCTAATAGTTCTTGTTTAAGGTAGAAATAAGTAAATACATCTTCACAATTACCGGCTTGTTCGTAAGACAGCTTAAAGTAATTTGCTGCAGAAACATACTTTTTTTGCCGGTATAGCACCATGCCAATACTGTGAGAATAGGCAGCCATAGAGCAAGAGTCTTTGTTTTGCCGGGCAATTGATTGCGCTTTGGTGTAGTTTTCAAAGGCTTCGGAAAAGTGTTTGGTTGCCACATTGCCATCGGCTTTGGTGTTGTAGGCTTGTACTATCCTTACCTGTTTTTTGGGATAATTAGGAGCTTTATTTAAGTAATAAAGCATACTATCACCTAATTGGTTGCTTATGGTATGGTTATTAAAAGCATTATCATATATCATGTTGATATAGGCAAAATAGTTTACTCTGTCTTCAACTGTAATACCCTTAAAGTTTTTGTAAACAGAATCTATGTAGGCTAAAGCTTCTTTTCTGTGTCCTAATTCATATATTTTTTCGGCAAATACTATTTGTTGAGAGAAGGCATCAGTAGCGTCAGTACGATGTCTTATAGCATTATTGCAAGCGTTAAGCAAGCACACTAATAGCGCACATAGTACTACTTTTTTCAAAAGATTTGCCACTTAACTACCGGATAGATTTTTATTGGGCTACCTTTACTATGGCAATTATGCCTTATATTATGAGGTGGGGCGCACAGAGGCAATTCGCGAATTGGGCTTAACGTACAAGCAATTAGAAGAGATGGGTATTTTTATGCCTGTTGCCGAGCTTAAAATAAATTACTACCGCCCGGTTCGCTATGATGACCTTGTTACGGTTAAAACTATGGTAAAAGAACTGTCAAAGTCAAACCGTATTCAATTTCATACAGAATTATACAATGATATGGGGCAAATAATGAACAAGGGTGTTACTACCTTAGTTTTTTTTAACCCTACCACGCAAGCAAGCATAGAAATGCCTGCCGACCTTTATGAAAGGTTATATCCTTATTTTCAAGACAAAAAAGCATGATAAAAGCTACCATAATTACCATTGGCGATGAACTGCTGATAGGACAAACCATAGACACCAACTCTGCTTGGATAGCCCAGCAACTGAACATATTAGGCATAGACGTGCTGCGAAGAGTAGCAGTGGGCGATAACTATGATGATATTTATACAGCCATTGACGATGAGTTTGCCAAAGCAAACCTGCTGATACTTACCGGTGGTTTAGGACCCACCGCAGACGATATTACAAAGCCCTTATTGTGCCGCTACTTTAACAGCAAATTAGTGGTAAATAAGCAAGTAGAAGACCGCATTATGAGCATATTTCAAAAAAGAAATTTGCCCATGTTGGAGCGCAACTTAAAGCAAGCAGAAGTGCCCGATAATTGCGAAATACTGCCCAATAGCGCGGGTACGGCAGCGGGTATGTGGTTTGAAAAGGACGATAAAGTGCTTATTGCCTTGCCCGGCGTGCCTCATGAAATGAAGACCATTATGCAGGAACACGGGCTAATAAAAATAGCACATACGTTTATTAGCGAAACTATATTGCACAAAACCATGCTGACTGCCGGAGTAGGGGAGAGCTTTATTGCCGAAAAAATAGCAGATATTGAGCAGGAACTACCACCCTACATTAAGTTGGCTTATTTGCCCGAATACGGCATGGTGCGGCTAAGGTTAACCGCCAAAGGGCAGGATGAGGTAGCATTGTACAGCGCACTGAATAAGTATTTTAATGCTATTATCAACCGCTTGGGCATGATAGTGATAGCCCATGAAGACCTTACCATGCCACAATTAGTGGTAAGGGAGCTTATACAGCGCAAAAAAACAATAGCATTGGCAGAAAGCTGTACCGGGGGCTTATTGGGGCATTTACTGACCCAAGAACCCGGAGCATCAGCTGCATTTATAGGCAGTGTGGTGGCTTATAGCAACGAAATAAAGACCAATATATTAAAAGTAAAGGCAAGCACCATTCAAACTTATGGTGTGGTTAGCGAACCCACAGTGCGAGAAATGGTGCACGGCATTTTGCAGGAATATCAAACCGACTATGGCATTGCTATCAGTGGTGTGTTAGGTCCGGGTGGAGGCACAGACCGCGTGCAGGTGGGCACGGTTTGCATTGCGGTGGGGAATAACGAAAGGAAATTTACCAAAACATTCAAGTTTGATAAAGACAGAACGCTTAACAAAGATTTGGCTGCCAAATGGCACTCCTATTGTTGTGGCAACTGCTAAACAACAGACTATAAACCCATGCAAACCGGCACAAACAGGCTCTTTTTTTTGATAGGTATGCCAGGTTGCGGCAAAAGCTATTGGGGCAAGCAAATAGCCAACTATTTGCACTATGCTTATGTTGACTTAGACAGTCTTGTAGAGGAAAGAACCGGAAAAACTATTCAAACAATGTTTGAAAATGAAGGTGAAACCTATTTTAGGCAGCAAGAAAGAGATGCGCTAACGCATGTAATAAGCCATGCAAATACCAACCTGATAGTAGCTTGCGGGGGAGGTACGCCCTGCTTTTTTGACAATATGCAATTAATGAATCAAGCAGGTATTACCGTTTATTTTGACGCTTCCATATCCTTTTTAAAACGCAACTTACTTGGCGACCCCAATAGCCGCCCTTTGCTAAAAGATATAAACAATATAGACACCCGGTTAGAGAAAATATTAGCCGATAGACTGCCATATTACAGCCTTGCCCGCGTAAAATTACAAGCAGAACAATTAAACATTATTACCTTTGCTCAAATATTAAACGATGTATAAGCCTGCTCTTATTTCAGGTATTTGCTTTGCCTTGTTAAGTGTTGTTTTAGGTGCATTTGCAGCGCATGGTCTCACTTCTCTATTAACTCCCTCACAAATTGAGGTATTTCAAAAAGGCGTTACGTATCAGTTTTACCATGCTTTTGCATTATTGTTTGCGGGTATAATCTATTATTGGTTTCCGGATAAAAACATTGCCATAGCCACCGTTAGCTTTATTATAGGTATATGGCTATTTTCAGGCTCTTTATATGCTTTTCCGCTGATGGATGCAAAGCAAATAGTAATCCCTACTGCATTACGGCTTATTACGCCTTTAGGAGGATTGAGCTTTATTGTGGGGTGGGTGTTTCTGTTATTAGCAGTAATAAAAAGCCCTGCCAAAATATAAAAGGTTAATATGAAAATAGTAGCACTTATACCTGCCCGTTTAGGCGCAACCCGCTTTCCGCGCAAGTTGCTGGCATTGCTGAAGAACAAAACGGTTATTCGCCGTACTTATGAAGCCACTTTGGGCACCGGGCTGTTTGATGATGTATATGTGGTTACAGATAGTGATGAAATATACCATGAAATAAGCATAAATGGGGGCAAAGCCCTTAAAAGCAAGGCTGAATATGAAAGTGGCACAGACCGCATTGCTGAAGCCGCTGCTATGCTTGATGCCGATATTTTTGTTAATGTGCAAGGCGATGAGCCTTTTGTGCAAAAAGAACCGCTTAGGCAGCTTATTAGCCTGTTTAACGATGCAGATGCCATTCCGCAAGTAGCATCATTGGTGCAGCCCCTTCACAATCCTGAATATATAGCCGACCCCAATTACGTTAAAGTGGCATTAAGCCTTGACAATACAGCCTTATTTTTTTCCAGGAGCGTTATCCCTTATCCGCGCAGCAAGGAACTTGCCATTACCTATTACGAGCATATAGGCGTATATGCGTTTACCAAGCAAGCCCTGTTTATGTTTGCTAATTGGCAAATGACCCCATTAGAAAGTGCAGAAAAGGTAGAATGCTTGCGCTTTTTAGAGCATGGAGTGCCTATTAAAATGGCAGTTGCTACTTATATGGGTGTGGAAATAGATGTGCCCGAAGATATAGACAAGGCACTCGCCCTAATGGAGGCAAATGGTTGGGAGTAGATAAATAATAAATTTAACTATTTAATATAATAAAAATGAACTTCAGAAACTTTAAAATGGTGGATTATATGGTGTATGGTAAAGGTTGCTTTGCGCAATTAGACGCAATTTTAGCCCCACATAGAATGCCTAATGCACCGATAGTGTTTTTTTTAGACCACTACTTTGACGGTGATAACGCTATGAAGGCGCGCATTCCCCTTAGAGATAATGATGTGATAATAAGTGCCGATGTTACACATGAGCCTAAAACGGGCTATATAGATGAATTGGCAGACCATATCAAATCTACATTGGGCACGGTATCCGGCATTGTGGGCATTGGCGGTGGCTCTACGTTGGACATTGCCAAAGCCGTATCTATAATGATGACCAACCCCGGCAAAGCACAAGACTATCAGGGGTGGGACTTGGTAAAAAACAAAGCCGTATATAAAGTGGGTATTCCTACACTTTCCGGCACCGGGGCTGAGGTATCGCGCACAACCGTACTTACCGGACCCACCCGCAAGTTGGGCATGAACTCCGATTTTACGCCTTTTAACCAAATAGTGTTAGACCCTGAATTAATTGCAAATGCGCCATCACATCAGCGTTTTTATACGGGCATGGATTGCTTTATACATTGTGTAGAATCGCTTACCGGCACTTATATCAACCAATTTAGCCGTAGTTATGGTGAAAAAGCACAGGCACTGTGTGAAGAGGTATTTTTGCATGAAGACGCATGGACTGCCGAAAGCGATGAGAAGCTGATGATGGCTTCTTATGCGGGGGGTATGAGCATAGCTTATTCGCAAGTAGGGGTGGCACATGCCATTAGCTATGGACTAAGCTATTTGTTGGGTACTAAGCATGGCATTGGTAACTGTATTGTGTTTAACCATTTGCATGAATTTTACCCGCAGGGCGTGGACATTTTTCACAAAATGGTGGACAAGCACAACATTCCCACTCCGCAGGGTATATGTGCTTCCCTTTCCGACCAAGACATAGAAACCATGATGAATGTGTCTTTAGGGTTAGCACCACTTTGGGAAAACGCGTTAGGAACGGATTGGAAAAACCTGATGACCGCTGACCGTCTCTATAGCCTGTATAGAAAATTATAATAATGTTTCCTTGCTTATTACTGAAAGACAATAATGCCTTTGCATAACTTTTGTTATACGAAATGAGAAAATTATTGTTTTTTGCAGTAGCCACCGGCTTACTTTCAGTACCCTTATTCGCTCAGGGTAGTTTAGACAGAATAACCAACCGTAGCGAGCACTTACCGGGCATTAACGTAGAGGAAACGGGAGACACGGTAAAAGAGAAAATTCCTTTTGAGGGCATGGATTTCACTTGGCAAAATGGTAGCGACAGAAGGACGCAGAGCGTTTTTCACAATCCCTATTTCACGCCATGTATTATGTTAGACGCTAATTATACCTATTCGTTTAATAACCCTGTGGATAATACTGTTGTGGGTTCTACAGCCTTAGCCCGCAACAACGAAATGGAATTGAGCAGTGCTACCATTGGTGGTGATTTTAACTATAATAATGCACGTGCTCGCATCATGACGCAGTTTGGTACAAGAGCCACCGTTATTCCTCGCAACGATTATAGCCCCTACAGAGGGCAATATGAACTTCATAATGCCTATCGCTACATCAGCGAGGCTTATGCCGGCTATCATTTCAACAAATGGTATGGCATCAATGTGGACTTTGGCATGTTTATGTCATACATAGGCTTAAATAGCTACTATCAAGTAGAAAATTGGGAATATCAGGCTTCTTATACTTCTGATAACACCCCTTGGTTTTTTAACGGTATGCGCGTCCAAATTTTCCCTTCCAAATACCTAAAAATTGAACCTTGGATTATTAACGGCTGGCAAAGCTATGGCAAGTTTAACACTATGCCGGGCTTTGGTGCAAACATCACATGGTGTCCTAATGAAAGGTTTAAATTACTTACCAATGACTATTATGGCACAGATGCAGCCGGATTGCCTGAGAGAAAACGTTTTCATTCCGATAACAGCGTTTTATATCGTTACTATAACCGCCCTGCCGGCAAAGGCATAAGCCGTATGGCATTTTCTGCCACTTTTGACTTAGGTTTTGAGCAGGGTGGGGGGGTAAAAGCCTTTAATGGCGATAGTGCCACGCCTACACAGCACTTTATAAGTGGCATGATATACAATAGAATATGGTTCCACCGAAATAAATTTGCTTTAACCGTAGGGGGCGGCATGATGACAAACCCCGGCAGGTATTTAGTACTTTACCCTACCGGCGATGCAAGCCCCCTACCTGACCCTAATGACCCCACTAAAACAGAAGGAACACACCCCTTTAGTGCCAATGTTGGCGACAAGTTTAATGCTTGGGACTGCTCTGCCAACGTAGAGTGGCTACCTAACCAAAGCATTGCCTTTCGCTTAGAATATGTGCACCGCGAAAGTGATGTGCCTTATTTTGCCGGTAGGGGAGGCGTTACAGCCCCTAACGGCTACAGAACTACGGTATTACCCACAGATTGGGCACCGGATTTAGTGACCCATGAAGATAGAATAATCATGGCTGTGCTATTCAGGCTTTAGCGGGTTAGTGGGCATCGGCTAAGTTTAGCTTTTCGAGCTGCTTCTTATTCACCTTTACCAAAAGCAGAAAGGGAATACAAATTAAAAATAATATGCCCATATACAAAAATACGTCCATGTAAGACAGTACGGCTGCCTGCTTCATAATGCTACCGAATAACCCTTTGTAGGCACTGCTAAGAGCAATATCCGGCGACATACCTTTTTGCATAAAGTTGCGTTGCATACTATTTAACCGTTGGGTGGCAAGCATGTTGTTGTCTGTAATGTGCTCTGCCATGTTGCTGGCGTGTATCCAGTTTTGGCGTGAAATGAAGGTGGTAATTACGGCGATGCCAAACGACCCGCCCAACTGTCTCATCATGCCCGTAAAGGCTGCACCCTGCCCAATTTGCATCCCTTTTAGCGAAGATAATGAAATAGCTGTAATGGGAATAAATAGCATACCCATGCCCACACCGCGCATAATCAGCATCCAAAATAAATCGTCTTTATGCGTGTCGGGTGTGAGAATTAAATAGCCCCAGTAACAGAACAGGAAAAAAGTAAACATGCCAAAAGCAACTAAAAGAGGTTGATTAAATCCTTTTTGAATTAAGTTACCAATTACCGGCATCATAAAAGCGGTGGTAACGGCAGCGGGTATCATCAGTTCTCCGGCTTGTTGGGCTGTCCATCCTAAAATGCTTTGCGTGTATAGCGGAATAATAAAGGTTGTGCCGTATAAGCCAAAACCTAACATAAAAGATAGTATAGTGCCTACCCTTAAATTACCATTTTGCAGAACCCTTAATTCTACAATAGGGTTGGCGTAGGTAAGTTCGCGCCATATAAAAAAGAAAAACCCAAAAAACGCTGTTATAGAAAGTACAATAATAGTAGTACTCTCAAACCAGTCGTCCTCCTGCCCGCGTTCTAATACATATTGTAATGAACCTACCGAAATAGCAAGCAATGCAATGCCTAACCAGTCCACTTCGCTTGCACTTTTCTTTTGAGCATATTGCGGGCTGCGCACAAACTGTAAGGTTAATAACGCTGCTATTGCGCCTATGGGCAGGTTGATGTAAAATATATAGGGCCAGCTGTAGTGTTCTACAATATAGCCACCAAGCGGAGGTCCCAATGTTGGTCCTATAATCACGCCTAAGCCATATATAGCCTGCGCCATACCTCGCTTTTCCGGGGGGTAGCTTTCGGTAATAATGGTTTGAGAGGTAACTAATAGCGCACCGCCGCCTAATCCCTGCAAAAACCGAAATAGCACTAATTGCACAATATCATGCGCATTACCACACAGAAACGAACATATAGTAAAAATGATAATAGATGCCGCAAAGTAATTTCGCCTGCCAAATTGGGTAGATAGCCAGCTTGTCATGGGTACAATAATCACATTGCCAATGGCATAAGCCGTTATCACCCAGCCTACCTCGCTAAGTGTTGCGCCTAAATTCCCCTTCATGGGGTTAAGTGCCACATTAACGATAGTGGTATCCACAATCTCAAGCAAGGCGCAAAAAATGGCAGTAATGGTAATAATTACCCTACGGGGACCGT
>RGMU01000301.1 GCA_010021705.1 Chitinophagia bacterium
ATTATTCAGAAAATTCGAGCTTAGAATCTGCATTTTCGCAGTTTATAACCCCCAATTCATCAAATATTGAAGCTGCTTTAATAGGTTTTCAAAAACTAATATTTACAGACGGAAAATACCCAAACCGTACCCGAAAGCATATAGCCTCTCCGGCAAGTAATTCGGCTTGTAAAAGGCTAAATATGTTTTTACGATGGATGGTCCGTAGCAATAAAGGTGGGGTAGATTTTGGTTTATGGAAAACCATAAATACCAGCCAACTCATTTGCCCCATAGATACCCACGTGGGCAATATCGCTGCACAAATAGGATTACTTGCTACAAGCATTACCTACAATTGGAAGCAAGCTGTTCTACTAACCGATTCATTAAAAGGCTTTTCTGCAGATGACCCCGTTAAATACGATTTCGCACTTTTTGGCTTAGGCATAGAACAAAAG
Source organism: Chitinophagia bacterium (assembly GCA_010021705.1). Classification (GTDB taxonomy): domain Bacteria; phylum Bacteroidota; class Bacteroidia; order Chitinophagales; family Chitinophagaceae; genus RGMU01. The sequence continues at coordinate 441 of RGMU01000301.1, forward strand.
AAAAGCGGCCTAATACCACAGCTTAAATATTAGGCAAAAAATTGGCTTTTAATTATCTTGCCACCTCAGCAAATAATTTGCACATGATAAAAATAACTTTACCCGATGGTTCGGTTCGTTTGTATGAACCAGGAACTACACCAATGCAAATAGCATTGAGTATCTCAGAAGGGCTGGCCAGAAATGTTTTGGCTGCTAAGGTCAATGGCGTAGTTGTAGATGCCAGCCGATCAATAACCACCGATAGCACGGTTCAGTTACTTACCTGGAACGATACAGAAGGTAAAGCAACTTATTGGCATTCATCGGCTCACCTTTTGGCAGAAGCCTTAGAAGCCTTATACCCTGGTGTAAAATTTGGTATTGGTCCTGCCCTTGAAAATGGTGGTTTCTATTACGATGTAGATTTAGAAGCGGCAGGGGTAAAATTTGGAAACGAAGAATTTGAAGCATTGGAAAACAAAATGCTTGAATTAGCCAAAACAAAATCTGAATACATACGGAAAGAAGTTTCTAAAGCCGATGCCATTGCCTATTTCACTGAAAAAGGCGATGAGTATAAACTAGACTTATTAGAAGGCCTTAACGATGGCGAAATTACCTTCTACAGCCAAGGCAACTTCACCGACCTTTGCCGTGGACCACATATTCCGAATACTGGGGCTATTAAAGCCGTGAAAATATTATCGGTTGCTGGTGCCTATTGGAGAGGAAACCAAGATAACAAACAACTAACCCGTATTTATGGCATTACTTTCCCTAAAGCGGGAGAGTTAAAAGACTATTTAGTGCTAATTGAGGAAGCCAAAAAACGCGACCATAGAAAATTAGGTAAAGAATTAGAGCTATTTACGTTTTCTGAAAAGGTAGGTATGGGCTTGCCACTATGGCTACCTAAAGGGACTGTACTAAGAGAACGATTAGAGCAATTTATGCGCAAAGCCCAAGTGAAAGCAGGGTACTTGCAAGTAGTTACACCTCATATTGGTAGCAAGGAACTATATGTAACCAGTGGTCACTATGAGAAATACGGAAAAGATAGCTTCCAACCTATCAAAACCCCTGGTGAAAACGAGGAGTTCTTGCTCAAACCAATGAACTGCCCGCATCACTGCGAAATTTACAAGAGCAAACCGCGAAGCTATAAGGAACTACCTCTACGTTTGGCCGAATTTGGTACAGTTTACCGCTATGAACAAAGTGGCGAATTGCACGGACTTACACGCGTAAGGGGTTTCACTCAAGACGATGCCCACATTTTCTGTACTACCGATCAGGTAAAAGAAGAGTTCATGAAAGTGATAGACTTGGTGCTTTATGTATTTACAGCACTGGGCTTTCACGATTATACCGCCCAAATATCATTAAGAGACCCAGAAAACAAAACCAAGTACATTGGTTCTGACGAAGATTGGGAAAAAGCGGAAAGTGCCATTATAGAATCGGCTACCGAAAAAGGCTTGCGTACCGTTACAGAATTAGGCGAAGCGGCATTTTATGGGCCTAAACTCGATTTTATGGTGAAAGATGCCCTTGGTAGAAAATGGCAATTAGGAACCATTCAGGTCGATTACCAATTGCCCAATCGCTTCGAATTAGAATACATAGGTAACGATAACCAAAAGCACCGCCCAGTTATGATTCACCGAGCGCCTTTTGGTTCAATGGAGCGTTTCATAGCCGTACTTATTGAACACTGTGGCGGAAATTTCCCACTTTGGTTAGCTCCTGAGCAAATTGCCGTGCTCACGATTTCTGAAAAGTACAACGCTTATGCTGAAGAAGTATACCGTGAATTAGAAAGTATGGA
>RGMU01000302.1 GCA_010021705.1 Chitinophagia bacterium
CCGGAACACGAATTTCGAGGTTTCGACTTGTTAACACTCGGCCATTTAAGTCTGGTGCCCGTCCAAACCATATTTTCTCCACGCAGTCTGCGGCGGGGCAGTCTGCAACACTTTTTACTGTATCGACGAACACCATTCCCTCCGCTTTGATAGAGCCGGGGGGAATCAATCCACTGAATGTAGTCGTTTGGAATAGTGTACCCACGTGCGACCCCAACATCACTTTCAATTGTGTTGATTCTACCATTGTCAATTCCACCATTTGCGCGCCGAATACTGCACTTGTGGGCGGTCAGATTTTCTCAACCACCGGAAATTATATCATACCATTGACAGGTGCGAGTGGGTGCGACAGTCTGGTTTTTCTGAATTTGGTCGTTAATCAACCGCCGAGTGCCGGTATTTTGAATGGAAACAGCACCATTTGCGCAGGAGCATCCCAGACATTCACATCAACGGTTTCAGGCGGGGTATGGTCCAGCTCAAATCCACTTGTAGCGACCGTTGACCCGGCAACCGGTTTGGTTTCAGCGCTGACATTCGGTCAAACTACCCTTACATACACTGTGACGGGAGCTTCCGGATGTGCGAATGCAACCGCGAGTGTGCTCATCACGGTAACTGCTTCCATTTCAGCCGGCACAATCACCGGCACGCAGAATCTGTGTGCGGGTACCACAGCCACATTTTCATCAACTGTTTCAGGCGGCACTTGGAGCAGTAACAATACAGGGGTAGTGACGGTGAGCCCTACAACCGGATTGGTGTTGGCGGTAGCGGCTGGTACGGCTACCATAACCTACACGGTTCTGGGTTCGGGTGGTTGCGCCGATGCCATCGCCACGCGCACGGTGGTGGTAACAAACCCGCCTTCAGCAGGTATCCTTAGCGGGAATCAGAACCTGTGCGTGGGCGGTACCACGAATTTAACCTCCAATTCAGCCGGCGGACTTTGGAGTAGTAGCGCTGTTTCGGTGGCCACCGTTAATGCTACCACAGGGTTGGTTTCAGCGTTGTCAGCGGGTACAGCGACCATCTCCTACACGGTGACCGGTTCGGGCGGATGCCCGGATGCCACCGCCACTCGGATTATTACGGTAACCCCACCCCCTTCGGCGGGAACGTTGAACGGCAATCAGAATTTGTGTTCGGGTACTACAGCACAATTCTCATCGAGTGTTAGCGGTGGTTCATGGAGCAGCAGCAATACGACAGTCGCTAGTGTGAATGCCACTTCGGGTCTGGTATCAGCGCTGGCAGCAGGTACAGCCATCATCACCTACACGGTGACTGGTTCGGGTGGATGCCCGGATGCTTCAGCCACTCGCACAATTACAGTTACAGCACCTCCATCGGCTGGAGTGCTTAGTGGCAACCAGAACCTTTGTGTGGGGGCAACGGCAAGCTTTTCGTCTACTTCTACCGGGGGAAGTTGGAGCAGTAGCAATACGACAGTCGCAACTGTGAACGCCACTTCGGGTTTGGTCTCAGCCCAGTCCGCGGGTACGACCACCATCACCTACACGGTGACAGGTTCGGGTGGGTGTTCGGATGCCACAGCCACACGCACGATTACGGTAACCGCACCTCCTTCAGCGGGAACGCTTAGTGGCAACCAGAACCTTTGTGTGGGGGCAACGGCAAACTTTTCGTCCACTTCTACCGGTGGAGCCTGGAGCAGCAGCAATACGACTGTCGCGACCGTGAACGCCACTTCGGGTTTGGTTTCAGCGCTGTCGGCGGGTACGGCTATCATCTCCTACACAGTCACAGGTTCGGGTGGATGCCCAGATGCCATCGCCACGCGCACCGTGAATGTTACGGCGACTTTGTCGGCGGGAATACTCAGCGGTAACCAAAATCTGTGTTCGGGTACTACAGCACAATTTTCATCCACTATAAGCGGTGGATCTTGGAGCAGCAGCAACTCCTCGGTAGCCGCAGTGAATGCAACAGGCTTGGTGTCGGCGTTGGCTGCTGGTACGGCCACCATCACCTATACTGTGACGGGTTCGGGTGGGTGTTCGGATGCCACGGCCACACGTACTATAACGGTAACCACACCACCATCGGCTGGCACGCTGAATGGCAATCAGAACTTATGTGTGGGAGCGACAGCTAACTTTTCTTCAACATCTTTAGGTGGAACGTGGAGCAGTAACAACACTTTAGTAGCTTCTGTGAACGCCACTACCGGTTTGGTATCGGCGGTGGCCGCGGGTACGGCGATCATCACCTACACTGTACCAG
>RGMU01000303.1 GCA_010021705.1 Chitinophagia bacterium
TGGCAATGATATTCTTGCTCTTCAAGGTCCCGCTGCTGAAAAAGCAGGGTTTGGTATTGGAATGGGTCTAGATTATGATGATCTACGAGATCCATCAATAATGAAGTCATAATATATAAAAATAGCCGTTTTATGCTATAATTACATTTAGCCTATATAGGAGGATAAATGGCAACAACAACGTATGAGAGCCAAGAACTTGTCCTAATGGATGGCACGAAAATTGCAGTGAGACCTTTAAAAATCTCATTGCTTCGTCCATTCATGAGTAAGTTTGAAAAGGTGGCAGAGGTGGCAGACAATAATGAAAAGTCAATGACTCTTCTTATTGAATGTGTAGAAATTGCTATGAAGCAGTATAAGCCAGAATTGGCAGATGTTCAAAAACTAGAAGAGGTTTTAGACCTTCCAACAGTTTATAAGATCATTGAGGCTGCTTCGGGGGTTAAACTCCAAGACGCAAACGCTCTATTAAACACAGTGCTTGCAAATAACTAAAAAGTAAGAGGTGCTATAAGTGGCTGACGTAAATGCTAATATTGGCATACATGTAGATACGTCGTCATCTTTGGCAGAGATTAAAAATCTCCAACGCCAACTAGCACAACTTTATACAAGTATAAACAGAGGTAGTGCTGCAGCGGCAGCGGCCCAAAAGGGTCTTGCTACCAACTTAATGAACTCCATCAATGCCAGTGGTAAGTTCTATGCCCAGATGGGCACAATTCGCACAAGTACGGAATCATTTACTCACGCATTAGAGAAAAATAAACTCACAATGCGTGAGTACTTCCGTTATGCTGGTGGAGCAACAAAAACTTTTGGAAGACTTTTTAAATCTGAATACGACACCATTGGCAGGGTAGCCGAACAACGTGTCAAGAAGATGCAGACTCAGTATGTTAAGTTGGGTCGTGATGCATCTGGAGCAATGAAGGCAATATCTGTAACGCCTACAGCCCTTAATATGAAGGACTATGGAACACAGGTAGCAATAGCAGCACAAAAACAAGCAATATTAAATCAGTTACTTAAACAAGGCTCTACAAATCTATTAAATTTTGGTAAAAATACACAGTGGGCTGGCCGTCAGTTGATGGTTGGTTTTACAGTGCCGCTTGCATATTTTGGTACTGCTGCTGCTAAAGTATTTATGGATCTTGAGGCTCAAGCCCTTAAGTTCCGTCGTGTTTATGGCAGCATGTTTACAACAAGTGGTGAAACAGAAGTAGCATTAAAACAAATACAAGATTTAGCACAAGAGTTTACTAAGTATGGTGTTGCAGTTACAAAAACTATGGAAATGGCAGCATCTGCTGCTGCTATGGGTAAAACTGGTGCAGAACTTACAGCACAAGTAGCAGAAGCAACAAGGCTAGCAGTTTTAGGTAACGTTGAGCAACAACAAGCATTAGAAACTACAGTATCAATTACAAATGCATTTGGTATTGCAGCAGAAGACTTAGCAAAAAAGATTGACTTTTTAAACGCAGTTGAAAACCAAACAGTTGTTTCAATTGAAGATTTAACAATAGCAGTTCCTAAAGCAGGTCCAGTTGTTAAACAGTTAGGCGGTAGCGTAGAGGATCTTGCATTCTTCTTAACAGCAATGAAGGAAGGTGGAATTAATGCATCAGAGGGTGCTAACGCTCTAAAGTCTGGTCTTGCATCATTAATTAATCCAACAGATAAGGCAAGTAAAATGCTTGCTGGTTTTGGAATTAATATTAAGGGTATTGTTGAAGCCAATAAGGGTGATCTTAAAGCAACTGTTGTTGGCTTTGCTGCAGCATTAGATACTTTAGATCCGTTAAATCGTGCTCGTGCAATTGAGCAACTATTTGGTAAATTTCAATTTGCACGTTTATCAACTTTATTTCAAAATGTAACAAAAGAAGGAACTCAAGCATCAAAAGTATTTGATTTAATGGGTGCATCTGTAGAAGAACTTGCTATTTTATCAGAACGAGAATTAAAAGCAGTAGAAGATGCAGTTGGGGTAAATTTTAAAGAGGCAGTTGAAAAATTAAAAGTAACAATTGCTCCTATTGGAAAAGAATTTTTAAAGGCTATTACACCAGTTGTTGAATTTTTTGGAAAACTATTAGATAAATTTAATAATCTTGGAGACGGAACAAAAAAGTTTATAGTAATTTTAACTACTCTTGTTGGTCTTGTAGGACCAACCCTATTAATGACCTTTGGTTTGCTTGCTAACGG
>RGMU01000304.1 GCA_010021705.1 Chitinophagia bacterium
AAAATATTTCGTTGTTTTGGTCTTTGAGCTTAATTTGCCGAACTATCAAATCTTCGCTGTCCGGAAAAGTAAAGTTAAGTATTGCAATGCAGTAAACGGTGTTAAGTTTAAAATTCCACGGACCTTTGGGTGCTTGCTGTTGAATGGGAAAGGTGGAATAAAAGACGGTGCGCTCCTTAAAATACAGTTGGCGCGTGTTTTGCATTTCCACTATGTAGGTTTCACCGTTTTGGTTGGTGCATATTAGGTCATACACCACATGGCGAAAGTTCACCGCTTCGGGCAGTCGCTCGGGGTTGCTGAATTTGAGGTCGGTAATCGTAACAAAATCTTTCTCGTATTGCGATAGCAAAGCGTTTAAGAAGTCTATCAGCGATACTTTGCTTGCTTCTTCGCCAAAGAGCTTCTTAAACCCAAAATCAGTGAACGGATTAACGTATAGTGCAGACATAGAGCGGTTTTTGTGGCAAAGTTAGGGAAAAACCTACTTTTTACAATAATAAAGGTCGGTGAGGATGTTTACCGTTTCGCCTATGTAAATGTCTTTGCTTAGGTTCTTTAGCCATTCTTTGTTTTTGGCTATGGAGGCACTGTCAAGATTCACCTTTTCCAAGTCTTCTGCGGGATTATTAAGCGTTAACAGTTCAGCCTTTTTCAACAAAGAGTCTAAGCGTTTGTTCACTTGTTTAAGCTCCTCTTGCTGTTTTCTGTACTGTTTTTCGTTAAGTGAAACTATTTTATTGTCGGCAAGGTGCTTTCTTAATGTGTTGGTTTCGTTTATCAGCTTAAACACTGTAGAAGATGCTACGCGCTTTTGGCTTGCAGCAATCAACTGTGGCATGTTGGTGATGGCATTAGAACGGTTGTAGTTGGCTTTGGCTATTTCATCATATTGTAATGCCGATTTGCTGCGTCTTTCGCCTATTTCGTCATCTTCAAGATAGTCGGAAGGGTCGGGGAGGTTAATGTCCGGCACTACGCCTTTTAACTGCGTGCTACCCCCGCTCACCCTGTAAAATTTTTCCATCGTTAGCTTTAACGAGCCTATAGAGGGTTCAGAACTTGTGTCGGCAGCCAAGTGCATGCGCTCCATAGGGTTTAGCAATTCGTCAAGGGGTACCATTTTTTGCACCGTACCTTTGCCAAAGGTGGGCACACCCACAACGGCAGCGCGGTTATAGTCTTGCAATGCGGCAGCCAATATTTCAGAAGCGGAGGCACTACCTTGGTTCACCATTATAGCCATAGGTCCTGAAAAATAGGGCGTATCGGTTAGCCTTGATTCTAATACCGATACTTTGCCTTCATTGTCTTTTACCTGCACTACGGGACCTCTACCGGTAAATAGTCCGGTCATATCCACTACATCTTGCAGCGAACCACCGGGATTACTTCTAACGTCCATCACAATGCCTATCACGCCTTCGGCTTTTAGCTTTTTCACTTCTTTAAGAATGTCGGTAGCGCAGCGTCTGCCACTGGTGTGGTTGAAATCGGCATAAAATTCAGGTAAGTAAATGTATCCTATTTTGCCTGCTTTAGAATTGATAATTGCCGATTTGGCAAATGTTTCTTCAAGGCTTACCACACCCCTGATAATAGGTATTACTTTCGTAGTGCCATCGGTTTTTTTTACCGTCAGGCGCACTTCCGTGCCTTTATCGCCCCTTATCATTTTCACCACATCGTTTAGCTCCATGCCCACTACCGATACGGGGGTTTTATCGCCCTGTGCCACCTTTTGAATCTCATCATCGGCTTTTAGTTCACCCTGTTTCCAGCTTGGGCTACCGGTTACTATGGCGGTTATGATTATTCTGCCGTCATCAGGGTTTTCGCGTAGTTGTGCCCCTATGCCAAAAAAGCTACCGCTCATGTTTTCGTCAAAATTCTTTTTGTCCACCGGGGGCAAATAGCTGGTGTGCGGGTCTTGTACTTCTACTAATGCGTTAACGTAAGTCGTAAAACGCTCATCGGATTTCACTTTATTAAAACGCTTAAATATGCGCCCATACATTTTTTTAACGTCTTCGCGGGCAGCTGTTTCCAATTCTTCATCGGTTTTGGTTTTCATGCTTGGCGAGTCAGCTTTCTTTTTGGCTTGGTCGTCTTTGAGGTCAACATATTTAATCAATGCCCAATATTTAAGGCTTTTAGTCCAGCGTTTTTGCATTTCAGCTTCGTTGGAGGCATAGTCTTCTGTGGCGGGGTCTGTATTT
>RGMU01000305.1 GCA_010021705.1 Chitinophagia bacterium
TATAAACCTCTTAATATAAGTACCGGTTTCACAATTAGGGCAAGGGTAAGCGATAATTCTTTTGCTATCTTTAAGCCGATTATTTAAGATATAAGTACATGATACCGCTGCCTGATAACCAACAGAAATACCCCAATGCTTATACACTGTTTTATTGATAGTAATGCCGCTGGCACCCATATCAATGTGATTTGGTCGTGCAGGTCGAAAACCACTATTATAAAATAGATTTTCTACGTTCATTATATTTTCATATAGCGTTACAGTGTATTTATAGTTAGGCAATGGCGGTGGTGGCACTATGGGTCGTTCCTTTGCGGAAAGAAAGTTTTGCGAAAACAGCAATAATGCGAAGAAAAGCGTGGTTAAACAAATGTTCTTTTGCATGGTGGTTTGTTTGATATGTGCTACAATATTCGCGTTAATAATTGATATTGCCAAATAATAATTGAAAATTATTTTATGTTTTTTGCGGGGGTGTTAGTTACCCTATTAAGGAATAATAATGTACTTTTGACTCCATGAATGCGGGTAAATTTGATTTTAATAAAGGGTGGTTTCCATACGTAGTGGGGCTGCTACTTACGGTTATCTCTTTTTGTATGGGGGAGGCTACGTATAAAGACTATGGCGTGTCGTGGGACGAGCCTTTTCAGCACAGCACCGGCTTGGTTAACTATAAATACGTGTTTAACGGAGACAAAGCCTTAGACAATTACTTAGACAAGCGATACGGGGCTGCTTACGAGCTTTTGCTTACCATTTTAGAAAAAAAGCAAGGCATTACCGATGACGGCGAAATTATGCAATTCAGGCACCGGTGCACGCATACGCTTTTTTTAATCGCCTGCCTTGCCGGCTTTTTGCTACTGCTACGGCTGTATGGCAGCACGTTGCTTGCCGGCTTAGGCTATGTAATGATAGCGTATTCACCCCGCATATATGCGCATTCGTTTTTCAATACCAAAGACATACCCTTTTTGTCGCTATTCCTTATATCGCTATGGCTGGCACATATAGCGTTTGACAGGCGCAAGTGGTACTACTTTGCCTTCTTGGGGGCTGCGGTGGGCATCACTACCGGGCTGCGCGTAATGGGCATTATGCTTGATATGTTCCTTTTTCTATTTATAGCAATAGACTTGTTTAATGCGTACTTAAAAAAAGAAAAGTGGCAGGCACATTTAGTGAATATGCTGGTATTTGTTGCGTGTTTTGCGCTGTTTTTGGTGGGTACATTCCCTTATCTATGGGCAAGCCCGGTAAACAATTTTATAGACTGCTATGAAACTATGGCGCATTATAATTGGAAAGGGTCGGTGTTTATAGATGGTGAATATGAAAATGCTTGGGAACTGCCCTGGACTTACCTTCCGCGCTGGTTTACCATCACCACCCCGTTAATGTGGCTTGCCTTGTGCAGTGCCGGTATTGTATGGTGGGCTATAGATGCGGTAAAGGGCATAAAAACGCTGTTTACCGGTGGTAATATGCGCCACCACTTGCTACACTTTCTTTGCTTTATAGTGCCTGTATGGGCGGTGATAGCCCTACATTCGGTAATTTATGACGATTGGAGGCATCTCTATTTTGTGTATCCTTCGTTTGTGCTGTTAGGCATATATGCGTTGCATAGGCTGTTTGCGTTGGCAAATAAGCCGGATAAAGTGCCTGCGGTTGCCCCCGCGCCGGAAGCTAAGCCCCTTCGGCAAGCCGGAGCTAAAGCCTCTGCTAAAGCTCCGCAGCCCGCAGTAGTAAATGCCCCCGCTCCGCAGCCTAATAGGGCTTGGATGCGCTTTATACCCTATCCAATATTGGGTGCGGTGCTGGTGCAAACGGTGCTGGTGTTTCAGTTTATGGCAGCTAATCATCCGTTTCAGCAGGTGTATTTTAATCACGTGGTGTCGCATGACGATGAGTACCTTCGCCTGAACTTTGAAATGGACTATTGGGGGGCTAGCTTTAAGGAGGGATTGTCATACATAGCCGCACATGACACCTCGTCCAACATAGCCGTATGGGGCAATGTGGACATGCCGTTAGAAAACAATATATGTATGCTAAAGCCCGCAGACCGCAAGCGCATCAGGCGCACCCCCAATGTAAACGAAGCCGACTATGTAGCCACCTCTTACAGAGGACACCCCGGTAATTATCCTCCGGCAAATATTTACCATAATATTAAATTATGTTA
>RGMU01000306.1 GCA_010021705.1 Chitinophagia bacterium
CTTTTGTGTTATCGCTTCTTTAAGGCAGCTGTCCGAGATACTGTGCTTGTAAACGCCATATAGCTTTTGGTAAATAGAGCCGAAAACTTTAGAAGGGCGTTGCTTGTTACCGTCGCTTAAAGTACTACGCGCTGGAACTTTAGTGAGGTTTATATGCCGCAGCTTCCCCTGGCAGACCTCAAGCCCACATTGCAGTTCGCGAAGTGAAGTGCAATGGGTGTAGATACCATAAAGCATACTGACCAGATGGTCCCAGAGAAAAAGCCGCTTATAGCAGCGGTTCGCCTTGTGTTCGGTGATCGTTTCTTTTATCACTTTTTGGTCCAGCAAAGAAAGTAACTGGCTAAAAACTGGCTGTCCGACAAAATCTGTACATTTCCCCTGTAAATCAACATTTGTTAAAGTCGGTGTTTAAGCAATAGAATTGAGTTACGCGCATTTCACACGTTTAGTTATGTTCATACAAAGGGTATTTGGTTTGTGTTGTTGACTCTTGCCCTATTAAATAAATATAAAAATTTCCCCTTCGTGCATGTAGCTACAATACTGTGTGCTTAAACTTTGTTTGGGCAGTTTGAATAACGAACAGCAATAGTCCAAAATTTACCCGGCCACTGAATTGGGCATTTCATTCTTCTTTTGCAACAGAATGGTCTTTATTCGTTGTTTTTGCTCAAAGTACCAATCACCACCTTTTTCCTCGTAAGACAAATTATCTTTAAGGGTTCGGTAAATAAGTTTTATGAGTTTCCTTGCAATAGCAATGATGGCTTTCTTTTTGGGTAACCGCCTACAAAGCCAATTAAACTGGGCTTTCCAGTAACCGTTTTTTGTTCGGACTGCTGCCCATGCCGCTTGAATCATAGCAAGTCTCAGGTACTTATTCCCTTTGGTTGTATGCTGATTATATCGCACGCCTGCGCTTTGTTTGTTACCTGGAGCTAATCCTGCCCATGCAGCCAGTTTGTCGGCATTTGAAAAGGCTTCAACGCTGTTGCCTATTTCTGATAAAATAATTGAGGCCGATTGCGCTCCTATACCCGGTATTTGCACTAAAAGATTGCGGCTTTCAGCATACTGCTTGTCTATAATCTGCTTACTTCTTTGTTCAAGAGATGCTACTTGCTCTTCCAAATAATTCCAGTCCTTAAGATGCGTTTTAAGTAAAAAACGAGAATGCTCATTTAAGGTTCCCTCTAAGGCATCTTCCAGCAACGGCAAATGTTTACGCGCCTTTTTACGCAGCAGTTGCTTTAATGCTTCTATATCCGTTTCACCTTCTGCCATAGCGTGGATAATGTCCCTCGCACTTAAAGTATTGACATTGGACAAAAGGCTCCTCAGTTTTACATTGCAGCTTTCCAACACTTTTAGCACCCGGCTTTTGACCCGTGACAGTTCACCAATATAATGATGTCTTTGGCGATGCAAATCCCTTAACTGCCGTACTTCTTCAGACGGTATAAAACTACCTGCTGCCAACCCATTCATTAGCAACTTACAAAGCCACAGGCTATCATTGCTATCTGTTTTCTTTCCCGGAATTTGCTTGATTTTTAACGGATTGGCTACAACTACCTGTATTTGGGCATCTTCAAGCAAGTGATATAATGGAAGCCAATATATACCGGTGCTCTCCATTATGGCATGACTGATACCTCTCGCTTGCGCATCGGTAACTATCTCTTTTAATTGTTTGGTAAACGTACCGTATTCTTTGACTTCGGTTGACATTTCAACCCCCATAAAACCACATACTATCTTCTCTTTATGGATGTCGATTCCAACAGCTTTTTGTATCTTTACTTCAAAGGAAATGTCAGGCATGGCTTTTGTTTTTGGTCCAACTCAAACTTACGCCATGCCGCCATTTTCATTAATACCGTGTGTAAAATTTTTCATGTAAGTTTGAATATCCTTAATAGTCTAAATCAATAACTATGAAAAAATCAATTCTTTTTTTTGCTGCTGTTTCAATTACGCTTTCAGCCAGCGCGCAGTCCACTAGGGAAAGTGTTTTACATAGCAATAGATCAAACGAAAATTCTAAAGGGACCAATCTGTTTCGCAACTATCCATTACCAGTTACAATAAAGACAGGCAACAAAACTACGTCAGCATATGGTCGCTGGTACAACTCCACTGAGTGCGTGATGGACACATTGGGCCTTGGTTTTTCACATAGTGTGG
>RGMU01000307.1 GCA_010021705.1 Chitinophagia bacterium
AGACCTGATAAGAACCGTAATTCAAACTAATATCAGCGAGCTTAATATTGAAGATAGAGATTTTAAGATTTCTATAAAACAAGGTTCGGGTGCGTCTGCACCGGTGGCTACTGTAATAAGCACACCGGTAGCACAAGCTGTTGTAGCAGTAGAAGCACCCGTAGCAGCACCTGAAAAGGTAGAGGTTGCACCTCCCGCAGCCCCCAAAGCACCACAGGCAATGCCTGATAACCTAATCACGGTAAAATCGCCCATGATAGGTACATTTTACAGAAGTCCCTCTCCGGACAAGCCTCCATTTGCAAGTGTGGGTGATAAAGTAAGCAAAGGTCAGGCTTTATGTATAATAGAAGCAATGAAGCTGTTTAACGAAATAGAATGTGAATATAACGGCACAGTGGTAAAAGTATTGGTTGATGATAATTCTCCGGTTGAATACGACCAACCTCTGTTTTTACTACAGCCCTAATGGAGGCATATACAATTTTGACTTCACCTTCAAAACATTAACACATATAGCGTGTTCAAAAAAATATTAATTGCCAATCGTGGCGAGATAGCCTTACGCGTCATTCGTACATGTCGCGAAATGGGCATAAAAACAGTTGCGGTATTTTCTACAGCCGACAGAGACAGCCTTCATGTTCGTTTTGCAGACGAAGCCGTGTGTATAGGTAAGCCTCAAAGCACCGACTCTTATCTTAACATTCAGCGCATAATGGCAGCTGCTGAAATCACCAATGCCGATGCCATTCACCCCGGCTATGGCTTCCTTGCCGAAAATGCCAAATTTGCAGCAACTTGCGGGCAGCATAAAATAAAATTTATAGGACCCACACCCGACATGATAAGGGCAATGGGCGATAAAATAACGGCTAAAGAAACCATGATAAAAGCCGGTGTACCGGTAATACCCGGTTCTGAAGGCTTGCTGGAAAGTTTAGATGAGGCAAAATCCATTGCCAAAGAAATAGGCTATCCGGTAATCATAAAAGCCACCGCTGGTGGGGGCGGAAAAGGAATGCGCGTAGTGTGGGACGAGAAAGACTTTGAACACGCCTACAACACTGCCAAAATGGAAGCCGCTGCTTCGTTTAAAAACGATGGCATTTACCTTGAGAAATTTGTAGAAGAACCGCGCCACATAGAAATACAAGTAGCCGGAGACCAATATGGCACCGTATGCCACCTTAGCGAGCGCGATTGTTCTATACAAAGAAGGCATCAAAAGCTGGTGGAAGAGTCGCCTTCGCCTTTTATGACCCCTGAATTGAGGCAACGCATGGGCGAAGCTGCCATTAAAGCCGCTGCATGTATCAACTATGAAAGTGTAGGCACCATAGAGTTTTTAGTGGACAAGCACCGCAACTTTTACTTCATGGAAATGAACACCCGCATTCAGGTAGAACATGGGGTAACAGAAGAAGTGATAAGCTATGACCTAATAAAAGAGCAGATTAAAATAGCCGCCGGCACGCCCATAAGCGGCAGAAACTATGAGCCTAAAATACATGCCATAGAATGCCGTATAAACGCAGAAGACCCCTACAACGACTTTAGACCCTGCCCGGGTAGAATAAATGTTTTGCACACACCGGGTGGGCATGGCGTGAGGGTGGACTCTCACATCTATGCCGGCTATACTATACCTCCCTACTACGACTCTATGATAGCAAAGGTGATAGCCGTAGCGCAAACTCGCGAAGAGGCTATCAACACTATGGAACGCGCCCTAAGCGAATATGTGATAGAAGGCATAAAAACCACCATCCCATTTCACATGCAGCTTATGCGCAATGAAGACTTTAGGGCAGGTAATTTTACTACAAAGTTTATAGAAAGTTTTAAGTTAGTGTAATATAAACACCGGTATTTATGCCGTTTATTACTGCAAAGTTGCTAATATTCATACTATGAAGCAACTTTGCAGTATTTATTTACAAGTCTTAACCTTACTCTATGCACCCTGCATAAAAGGGCTGTATCCCTGAAAACGATTATATTATTGTCATTTTTTCCCTAATATTAGGATTATCAAAAGAGACAATATAACTTTGTTATTAAAGACTATTATTGGCTACATAAATGACAATAGCAATCCTTTTAATTTTAGCCTACCTTATTGGCTCCATACCCACTGCGGTATGGGTAAGTAAATATTATTTTGGCATTGACATCCGAGAGCATGGT
>RGMU01000308.1 GCA_010021705.1 Chitinophagia bacterium
TTGGGCAGATTGGAGGCGCGGGAGGATAAGCTGTGGTCGCTGCACGCAATGGAAGAGACGGGAGGCGAGCCTGATGTTATAGGGCAAGATGAGGCAACGGGGGAATATCTGTTTTCCGACTGTGCACCCGAAAGCCCCAAAGGGCGCAGAAGCCTCTGCTATGACCGCGAGGCATGGGAAAGCCGCAAAGAAAACAAACCCGCAAATAATGCAATAGACATGGCAAAGGCTATGGGTATTGTGCTTTTAACGGAGGCTGAATACCGCCATTTGCAAACACTTGATGTATTTGATGTTAAAACGTCAAGCTGGGTGAAAACACCGCCTGAAATTAGGGCACTTGGCGGGGCTGTGTTTTGTGATAGGCGTTTTAATACGGTGTTTTACTACCATAATGGTGCTGAGTCTTAATATGCAGCAAGGGGGTTTAGGGGGATACTGAGAGTGTAGATAATGGATAATGCCGCTATTGGGCGTTATCCTAAAAAAATGTTGGTATTAGCTTTGTAGGGATGGGGCAGTTGACGCTAACGAGTGCCTTAGATGTAGGTAAATTATTAGAAACCGGCTTGCCTTGTTTTGAGACCTTAGTTCGGTGTACTAAGGCTATTATTAATGGTAAGGGGCAAAGCTTAGTATATCCGAATATTTAGAACACCCCTCTTTACTTTTTGTAATAGAGGTCGTGAGACTTTTTAGTAAGTGCTTCTTTGCGCATTACAAAGTCGGCAGATTTGTCTTTAGGGAAGCGCAATTTGTAGTATGGGGTAACGTAGTTGTGGGCTTCAAAGGCTTCGTATTCGGGATTCCAACGCACTAAGGTCTTTTTGTCTATGTTAAACTCCATAGACAACAGCTCAAAAGATACGGGCTGGTCTAAACGAATAATTACCATGTTTTTTAGCTCGTCTTCGGTAAAGGAAGGGGCAACTGCTATCGGCTTAGGTTGTGGCTTTACAACAGCTATGGGCTTGGGTATGTTGCTTACTACAATGTTTTTTTCGGTAGTTGTAGAAGCACTTAGGGCGTTATTGGAGGGCGCAACGGCTACGTTGCTGTTAGAAACAGGGCTTGATGTCGGTGTATTAGTAGTCGGGGCGGTAGGCTTTGGTGTGCTTGCCACCGGTGTGTGTGTATTTGCCGGTTTGGCTTCGGTAGCCTTTGAAGATATATTAGGCATAGGCAAAGACGGAACTACTATTTCTTCGTCTTTTTCTTTGGCTATTTTATAGTCGGCGGGTACGCTACCTAATGGTATATATTTACCCAATTTTTCAAAAATACTTGCTGTGGCAATAAATGCCAAAACATGCCCTTGTGTTTCTTTAGGTAAATATTCTTTAATTTCCCAAAAGCTGTGGCTACCGGTTTTGTCTATTGCCTTTTGAACGGGTACGGGACCGCTGTTGTAGGCTGCAATTACCAATAGCCAATCATTTAGCTGACTGTACAAATATTCTAAATATTTGGTAGCGGCTTCTGTTGACTTTCCCCAATCTGTTCTTTCGTCTTTTTTACGGCTGGTTTTTAAGCCCATCATTTGCGCGGTGGAAGCCATTAACTGCCAAGGTCCTAAAGCTCCTGCCCTGCTCAAGGCATTGTGGTTGAGGGCAGATTCTATTACGGCTAAGTACTTTAGCTCTTTGGGCATTTTCTTTTGCTCTAATACATTATCTATTACGGCAAACGGCATAGAGCTGTTGTTTTGCACAACAGTGAGTGTATTGGAGTTTTTTTCCATGAAACGCCTTGTAAACTCTGTTACAAAGTCAGACTTATCGCCAAAATATGCTTTTTCTCCGGCTAATGGAACTTTGGCATAAGGAGGTTTTGCTGCGGGTAATGCAATGATAGCGTCCTGCCTTTGAATGGCAGAAACATTAGCTTTGATGGAGTCTTCCGAAGGGAAGGAGTCTGTAGTGGTTTCATAGGGCTTAGGTATCGCTATCAGTTTTAATGCTGATAATAAAAGTAATGTAGCAATACAAAGAACTTTCATTTGCATGTTTAATCGTTGTTTAAGCGGTGAAGCATGCAACTCACACTTTGTGAGAAGCCTACAAATAAATAATAGATATGGCGGGGATATTTTTCGGGACGGTGCAAAGGTAGTAATGCAAACGGATAAATAAAATCTGTGTTATGATTTTATCTTATCTTTATCTTTTGCTCCTGATTCAATTTCGCTTT
>RGMU01000309.1 GCA_010021705.1 Chitinophagia bacterium
AAATGGCTACCTACCATTGTTCTTTTTCGCGGCCAATTTCTCCTATTGCCATGCCTGATACCACTACTACCTATATGGTGGTAGCGCAATATGGCAGGTGCATACCCGATACCGACTTTGTGAAGGTGATTATACACCAACTACCCATAGTAAACGCCGGTCCTGACCAAAGGCTACTTGCGGGTTCTACTGCGCACTTAGCGGGTACTGTTGCCAACTATGTATCGTTTTGGTGGAGAGATTCTACCACATTGGAGTGCGATACCTGCTTAAAAACAGACGCATACATGAAAACAACCACCACCTACACCCTGTCTGCGATATCTGATTTTGGTTGTAAAAACAGCGATGACGTTACCATAGCCATGTATTGCGACAATAAGCAAATATTTATACCCAATACCTTTACCCCCAATGGTGATGGCGAAAATGATGTGTTTTATCCGCGAGGCATAGGGGTAGATAAAGTAAAAGCATTCAGGATATATAACCGCTGGGGGCAGCTGGTGTTTGAAAGGCAAAACTTTGAAATAAACAGTACTTCCAACGCTTGGGACGGCACTTATGGCGGTGCACCGCCTAAGCCCGATGTATATGTTTATTTATTGGAGGCAGACTGCGATACCGGAGAACCGCTATTCCTGAAAGGTGATGTAACTATTATTAAGTAACCCTTTACCACTACTGATAATGAAAATAAAAATTGCCTTTGCAGCATTAACCCTTTCGCTTTGCAGCCTAAAAGCTGTGGCGCAAGCAGATATTCACTTTTCGCAGTTTTACGAAACGTCTATTTTACGAAACCCATCGCTTACCGGCGTATTTGAAAAAGAATTTAAGGTGGGTGGCAACTATAAAAAGCAGTGGGAAAGCATCTCCTATCCGTTTGAAACCATGCTGGCTTATGGCGAAGTGCGCAGACCCATTGGGCGCGCCTCCAACGACTTTATCAGCTTTGGTTTTTTAGGCTACAGAGACAAGGCAGGCAGTTTAAGCCAGCAAATAGTGAGCATGTACCCCGCCGTAAATTATAGCAAATGCCTTGATGAAGAGCATAATACCTACCTTTCTGTGGGTTTTACTGCCGGCTACACGCAATACAGCTTTGACCGAAGCGGCGTAACGGTAAATAACCAATACCAAAATGGGGGCTATAGTGCCGCCAACCCCACCCGAGAAAATTTTTCTAATACAGCCCTCTCCCTTTGGGACTTAGGCACGGGAATCAACTTTAACTCTTCTTCCGGTTCTAAAGCCTCCACCATTTATATGTTTGGCGTTGCGGGCTATCACCTTTCGCAGCCCAACTATTCGTATAAAGAAATACCGGGTGTGAACATGAATATGCGGTGGAACATAAACGGTGCCGTATCTTTTAATGTGATAGAATCGGTAGCTTCTGCAACGCACCTTAATGTGGCTTTGCAAGGTGCTTTTTCTGAAATTATGATAGGCAATTTGTTTAGCTATTCTATGGATGCGTCTAAAACAGCTTATACCTATATGCTAACAGCGGGTGTGTTTTACCGCGTAAACGATGCCATAATACCCGTAGTGAGGCTTAGCTTCAAAAATTTGTCTTTTGGCTACAGCTATGACGTGAACGTATCCCGCTTAACGCCTGCCTCTCAAATGAGAGGGGGCAATGAATTTACCCTCTACTATTCCGGCTATTTACGCCCCCAAGGCGAAGCCGGAAAAACGGTATGCCCTAAGTTTTAAGGGGTAGAGGGGGCAAATCTAAATTAAGTTACCAAAATTATCATGAGTAATTTTTTTTCGTACATTTGCAAGCAATAGACTTGTTTATGAATTTTAGAAAATGCTTGTTGCTTACTTTTATTTGCTATTTATTTTGCTGCGGTAGCGCATTGGCACAAATAAAATTACCGGTAGGGTTTCGTTGCGTTCTGGGGCAAAACCATCCTAATGAAAGTTATTTTACGAATGGTTCTGTAACGTTTAAGACTTATCCTTGGGGGCATGAGGGAATGGCAGGACAAGAAGTTGCAGATGCGATACAGGAGGCGTATAATAAAAAAATTAAGTTTAGCAAAACTAAAGACAATCTTTATTGGGCTACCGGCAAGGTAGATGAAGGGTATGTCTATATTATCATAGCGCAAGATGCATTACAATTTACAATTAAATCTAAAACCA
>RGMU01000310.1 GCA_010021705.1 Chitinophagia bacterium
CGGGTCGCCACATGATAAGCACCTTTTTTCCTCCTTGAAATGATTTAAGGTAAAGATTTTCTATAATCTCCCGGCATTCTTGAGCAGTTATGTTGCCTTGCTTATTCTCTGCTTTTATGTATTGCAGCCAATTATAAGTATTGTTATAAGGGTTTTCCTTTACAAATTCCCTAAATTCCTTTAGATAGTGCTTAGATGTGGAGGGTTCGCCCGTTTTTTTAGTGACAGTAGGAAAGCTAAAGTGCATATCGGCATGTTCCATACGATTGGTTCTACGGCATTCATCGCACACTCCGCAAGAGTCGTTAGGCAGTTTATTTTCACAAAAAATGTAGCTCGTTAGGGCTAACGCCATGGGCAAGCCCCCTACACCCTCCTGCCCTACCAATAGCAATGCGTGAGGTAGTGTATTGGTATGCCACATTTTAAGTAATCCGTCTTTGGCGTGCTGTTGCCCCGGTATATCTGCAAATTTCAATGCTTTATCTTATTGCTCAGGCTCAAAAGTAATATATAGTTGGCGGGTATAATAGCTATCACGCATTTATTTATTGGGAGGGGTATTGTCTATCACTGCCTGCCATGTTTTGCGGGTTTCTTGTTTCAGCAGTACTTTCCCTTTGGCAGCTATTTGGTCTATTACTTCCGGTTTGGGGTAGCGTACTGTTATAAGCTCTACACCGGTATTAATCAATATTTTATACTCTTTTTCTAATAGTGCAATAAGAGGTTCTATAGGATGAGCACCCGGGTCTGCACACGCTACAAAGTTAATGGCAGAGTTTTGCATAAGCGTTATTTTAATATGAGTGTTATAAAAGCATTCATACAGACGGCTTAGGTGGTATTCTGTAATAAAAGAAAAATTGCGGGTGGTAGCTTGTATCAGCACTTGGTTGGGCTTGTGAATGATAATAGGCGGGTAGGCAATGGTTGTGCCGGATATATTCTGCACAGAGGTACCGGGCAGTTCTACATCTTCAAAACACTTAATGTAAAGCGGAATATCATTATTATACAGGGGTTTTATGGTTTTCGGGTGAATCACTTGCGCACCATAATATGCCATTTCTATGGCTTCGCTATAGGCAATTAAAGGTATTCTTTCGGCATCAGGGTAGCGTTTGGGGTCGGCATTCATTAGGGCTGGCACGTCTTTCCATATTGTAAGCGATGCGGCAGGTAGTAATGCTGCCATTAATGCTGCCGTATAATCACTGCCTTCCCGCCCCAATGTTACAGACTTGCCGTTGGGCGTATTCCCTATAAAGCCCTGCGTAATTACCCACCTGTGGGTCTGCATTGCCGGTACAATATATTGATTAATGTTGTTACGCGTAGCGTCTTCGTCCACTTCCGGGTCTCGGTATATACTGTTGGTGGCTATTACTTTTCGGGCATCTATCCATGCAGTGCTTTCAAGCTGTTGTAGTAAAAATGCTGCAAATATTTGAGTGCTGTACAATTCGCCATAGCACACAATTTGGTCATACGCTTCGTTGACGTGAACGTGCTCTATCTTATATAAGTAGTCTGAAATATACCTGTAATAAGCCTCTAATTGCTCCTGCAATGGCGTGTTTATTTCTCCCAAAAGTGCTGAGGCATATTGGGTGTGAAACCTATGCAGTTGCAGCATTTGGGTTTGTGCGTAATCTATATCACCCATGACCGCAGCATTTACTATACTTTCTAAGGCATTAGTGGTTTTACCTATTGCCGACATCACAATAAGCACCTGCCCGTCTGCCTGCCTTAAAATAGGCAAAATAGCTTTGGCACGCTGCGGTGTTGCGGTGGACGCACCACCAAATTTATAGACTATTTTGGAAAACATGGGTTGTTGAAATAATTATGACCGAAGGAAGTGGTCTGTAGCTGATAATGCCTCATAAAAATCACTGCCATAACGGCGAATTAACGCATCTTTTACAAACACATAAACCGGAATTTGCAACCTTTCACCATTTAGGCAACCCGCATTGCATATTTCGTCAAAGGGTTCATAATTGATAATATCGCCCTCTGCCGTAGCTTTAATTCTTAACGGAAAAAGGTGGCATGAAATGGGCTTTTGCATAACTGTTGCTCCGGCGCGGTATGCCGCTTCTATACCACACACTACTGCCCCGGAAGACGATAGTGTACCATAAGCTCAT
>RGMU01000032.1 GCA_010021705.1 Chitinophagia bacterium
AAATTGTCAGAATCAGGACGCTCAGGATTTTAGGACAAGCAGGAGGAAAATTAGGTAATTTTCCTGCTAATCTTTAAATCTTGGGTATCTTGATTCAGCAATTTCCGTAGAGGCAAATTTCACTCCATCCAAACAGCTAATATATAGTCAAATATTGTTAATTCTATGGGCATTAGCCCATTATAATATCGCTGATAGATAAGTAAAATACGGCGAATACTTATTTTCACCCTTTTGGCGTTCTAATTTTAACCTACCGGCTATTGTTAGTTGTGGTGCAATGGTGTAGGTTTGTTGGTTAATTCAGATTTGAGTATTGAAAAACCTTCTATCGTTATTATTATTGCTGTTTTCTGCCTTGTGTTGCCAAGCGCAGGGGGAAGTTAATGAATTTGCCCAAGCGCGGGTGCTGATACTGTTAGACCAATCGAGCAGTATGCTTAATAATTGGTCAGGGGGAGGGGCAAAATATTTGGCAGCAAGGCAGATAGTGCTTCAGTTGATGGACAGTGTATGGAGTGTGAACAGAGAGGTAGAATTTTCGTTAAGGGTTTTTGGCAGCAGGCATACTTCTCAAGAGAATGACTGCTATGACACGCAAAATGAAGTGCCGTTTAGCAAATACAATCGCACTCAAATGGAGCTTCGTATGGAGAATATTCGCCCATTAGGCGTAACGGCAATAGCTTATTCCTTAATGCAAGCTGCCAAAGAAGACTTGGTGGACGAGAAATATAATGCTTATAGCATTGTGTTGATAACCGATGGCGGAGAAAGTTGTGGTGGGGATATCTGTGCAGTTATGGAAATGCTGTTTAAGAAAAAAATATTCTTTAAGCCGTATATCCTTAGCCTTGAAGCAGACCCGGGTTTAGCCAAAGAATATGATTGTATGGGTAATTATTTGCAAATAGCCAACAAAGCAGAAATGCCCAAAGCCATTGGTACAATCGTAAAAGCGTTTATGCCCATGCTAAAACTAAAAGGTGAAGATTATGATAAAATAAAAACCATAGCTGCCAATGTACCCTCTGCCATAAAAGTAAAACCCTCCATTGTAAAAGTAGCCACACCTGCCGATAGCATTAAACATACCCGCCCCAAAGACAGTGTAGCAATAGTGAAAAGGGATACCATAGTTAAAAAAGATACATTAGCCGCACCTCCTAAAATATCTCGCATAAAAGTAGATGAACATGCCGAAGAACGCCCTAAACCCATAGCCATAGTTTCGTTAAAGGCGGGCACGTTGATAAGAATGGTTACACCTCGTTATGTAAAGAAAAGCATAGCTATTTTACCCCTATCTGACCTAAAAATTGAAATAAAAGAAGATGATATTGTACACGAAATTCCTAAAACGCCTGCGGTTACTGCTCTTAAAACCGGCTCATTGCTGAAACTATCCTACACTGCAAAGCCGGCAAAGATTAAGCGGATAGAGTTACCACCGCTTAGCATACAAATTAAAGAAACCGACATAGTGTATGAATTACCCAAAACCTCAAACATTACGGAGTTAAGTGCCGGTGCATATAAAAGACTTGCCGTTGCGCCACCTAAACTAAAAAAGATAAGCACCATACCGGTGATACCTTTAGAAATAAAGATTAAAGAAGATGACATAGTATATGACAAGCCCGCACCAACAGCCTTAGCTACTTTAGGAACAGGCAAACTTATATTAAAAAGCACCACATCTTTTAAACCCAAAGCCCTAAAACCGATAACCTTACCGCCATTAACTATTACCCTTTTAGAACCAGAGCCTGAACCGTTGCCCAAAGTGCCTGAATTGGTGAAGTTGAAAGTTGGCAGTTATAAGCGCATGGCGCGCGAGTTTATGTTAGAAGAGCGCATTTTAGAACCTCGTAAACTACCTCCCCCGCCTAAGTTTGATTTTATTGCCCCTCCTCCGGCTTCAACACCGGTTAAAACAGTGGTAAAACCTGCTCCAATACCCAAAACCGGAGAATATTCCGTATTTAACGAAGACGCTAAAGCATCTTCATTAGAAATTTATATAACAGACGGAAAGGGCAAATACTACTACACCACGCCGGTGGTGATGATAAGCGATAATAGTGGTAAAGAAATTAAAAAATTTCACAGAACGATAGATGAGCACAACAACCCCGACCCTATTACAGACTTACCGCCCGGCAAATATAGCCTTACCCTGCAAGGACGAGAAGACCTTTTGGTTACGTTTGAAATAGTACCCGGTAAAAAATGTAAAATAAACATCATTGCCCGTAAGTTTAGTTTAATATTTTATTATGTAGGTGATATGAACCGCCCGGTAAAAGAGTTTGAAGCACGCGTAACGCAGCGCAATGTAGCAACGGGTAAGGTTGTGGTTCAAAAGTGTGTAGAAAAATTAGAATATGAACCCGGCAATTATCACATTGAAATTAATACTCTTCCGCGCGATGTAAGAAACTTAGACCTTGATGCCGAAACAGCAGGTAGCATTGGCATACCGCAACCGGGCTTTGTGAAATTTGTTAATGATGTAAATTGCAGTGAAGTAACACTGTGGTACCAGCATGGAGACCGCTATATAGGCTTCTACAATCTTAAAATGAACGACCCTGCCTCGCAGCATTTTCAACTACAACCCGGTTTATACCAAGTGCACTATAGCGATGGCAACTCTAAATTTACAACTTCCGATAAAGTATTATCCTTTACGGTAAAAAGCCTGAAAGACACAGAAGTGATACTTGCAAAATAATAGTAACCTTTTATGGAACAACAGCCACAAATTTTTACCTTAATAACGGATATAAATACCGATTTTTACCCCCAAGTTTGGCAGTTGCGGGAGGAGGTATTGCGTGCCCCAATAGGGCTGTCCCTAAAAGATGAAGATTTGAGTGCCGAAGCCGATAATATTTTTGTGATAGCCATAGAGCAAAATAGGGTAGTGGGTTGCTTGCTGTTACACCCTTTAGATAACAATACCATGAAGCTACGCCAAATGGCTGTTGCTACTGACCGGCAAAGGCAAAATATTGGCAACCGATTAGTAACCGCTGCACACGGCTATATAATGGCAGAACAGAAGCAGAAGTGCGTTTTACATGCGCGCATACCGGCTGTAGGCTTCTATGAAAAATTGGGCTATAAAGCTGAAGGAGAAGTATTTGAAGAGGTTGGGATACCCCATTTGTTTATGCAACGTGGCTTTTAATAAGAGTAAGGGCAGTAGATTGGGTACTATCCCTAAAAATAGCATAGCGTGCAAAAAAATAGTGATGTTTTTTGCGGATATCAATAATTAGTCTTACCTTTGCATCACTTTTACTTAAATTTTCAGCGTACAATGAAGAAATCCTTACTTTTAGGAGCATTATTTGCTTCTCTAGCCTTATCTGTACAGGCTCAAACGCGTTTTTCAATTCACGAAGAGTTTACCGGAGAAAACTGTGGACCATGCGCAGGTACTAATCCCGGTTTTTGGAGACTTTGCGACTCCGGTACTAACCCTTCTAAAATGATTCACATTGCGCACATGGTGCCAATACCTTCTTCCGGTTGGTTCTATATGCAAACGCAAACCATTAGCGATGCACGCGCTGCTTATTACACTGTACCGTTTGCACCCTACGGTAGGCTAAATGGTCAAATCCCTTATGCCTCTGCAAGCACAAGTAGCCCCGGACATCCCGTCTATTTTACGCAAGCCGAAATTGATAGTGCTGCTCGCATACCTTCGCCGTTCAACATTACGGTAAGCAATAGCTGGAATGCTAACTATGACTCAGTGGTTACCACAGTTACCATTACTTGCGTTACTAACTGGACCGGTACAGGCGTTTATTTGCGTGCTGCCTTAGTGCAAAATGTATTATTCAGCACCCCTCCCGGCTCAAACGGAGAGTATGATTACCGCAACATAGTACGCGCCATGTATCCTAATGCTACCGGTACATCTTTGGCTGGCACATGGACTACCGGTATGGCGCAAACACTTACCATTACCGGTGCCGTTCCCAACTTTGTACAAAAAGAAAAATCGCCTTTCATGGTGGTTTGGATTCAAAACGATGCCGACAAAAAAATAGCTCAGGCTGCTAAAGCCACTCCATTGCCTTTAGTACCTAACGATGCTGCTATAGATTCTATAGTGCCTATCGGTATGATTTGCTCTAATCCCGGTAACTATATCACAGGGCATACTATCCGTTTACACAATGTGGGCAGTAATGCAATTACATCAGCTACTATATATTACAAAAAAGACGGAGCGGCTTCTTTCAATACTTACAACTGGACAGGTTCATTAGCTTTAGGTGCTTCTGCTATGGTAACACTACCAAACGATACATTTGTGGTAGGTGCTAATCCCGCATATCACTCTTTCTATGATTCTGTTGCTAATGTAAACGGTACTACAGATAAAAACTTACCTAATAACACCAACGGAGACTACTTCTTCATAGAAACCAACACTGCGCTTTCTATGCCTTATACCACAAGTTTTGAAAGTGCAGATTTAGGCAAGTTTTACTATACTGACGTAAACAACAACAATAAAACTTGGGGTGCATTCCAAGCTACATCTGGTTCTTTGGTGCCGGTGAGTCTGAAGTGCTTACTTTACCCAAAGTTACCACCTCTTCTCCTTCTGCGCTTGATTTTTACGTGGCTTATAAAAGATATGACAACACTTCTGATGATAAATTAGAAGTAGTTTATTCTACAGATTGTGGTGCCAACTGGACTTCTATTTGGTCTAAATCAGGCACTACATTGGAAACAGTTACCCCGCCTGCTACCGGTTCGTTTACACCGTCTGCTGCCAGTTATAAACTTAAATCTGTAGATGTTAGCTCTGTGCCTGCCGGTGCTATCTTAGGTTTCCGCGGTACGAGTGATTACGGTAACAATATATGGATTGATGACATTAATTTACGTGCCGGTACGCCTGCTGCCATTTCAAATGTAAACGAAGCTACTGCCCGCGATATTAGTGTATATCCTAACCCTGCCCATACCGAAGCTACATTGAGCTTTGAAATGAGCAATGCCGGTGAGGCTAATGTATATGTAGCAGACCAACTTGGCAGAGTAGTAACTACTATTTCTACCGGTAATTTAACTGCCGGAACGCATACATTTACTATTGCAACTGCAAGCCTTGCTGCCGGTATTTACCATGTAGTTGTAAATACTTCTACTGCTACAAATACCTTGCAATTATCAGTTGTAAAGTAATAAACACTAAAATATAACGTTACTGTAACAAATTTTTCAAAAAAGGCTACCAAAAGTAGCCTTTTTTTTTAGGTTTAATCCCAACCCTTTGTATTAGTGTTATTTTTTTACTATATTTGCTACATCAAGTAATTAATCATTTGCCTCCAATTTTTTCAGAACAATGAAAAAGATTCTACTTCACCTTGCCATTGCTACCTTCGGCTTTTCGGTAGCAGGCACCGCGCAAACCATCATTGCGCAAGATTTTGAAACCGCCTCAATGCCGGGTCTGCCTACGGGTTGGACTGATGTGCATACCGGACGCGGTAATGGCTGGGAAACAAAAAACACCGCAATTTCGCTTAGCTACGCCACTATTCCTGCGCATACTAAATATTGCGTGGTGAATGACGGAGGTGCTCCGGCAAACTATCCCGCCAATCTTACTTCGCCTACTTTCAGCTTAGCAACGGCTACAGCAGCATACCTTTCTTTAGATTATAATTTTCAACAGTTCAGGGTAACAGCTACAGGTCGCAGAGAAACGGCTTGGATAGACTTCTCTACCGACAATGGTACTACATGGACTACATTAGACTCTTTTCGTGCTTCGCCAACGTGGACAAAAATGTACGTTAGCTTAGGTACTTCCACTTCCGCTACTTGTAAAGTACGTTTCTGCTATAGCGACAACCGCATTAATGCTACTGATACTATCGGTATCTTAGGTGTAGCTATTGATAATGTGAATATCTTTAATGCGCCTCCAACAAGCATTACCTTAGAGTCGGTTAACCCTGTTGCCGGAGACCCGGCTGCCGGCTACCAAACTGTGGGCGGTGCTGTTACCTTTGGTGGCGTTGTGCGCAACACCGGTAGCACAAACATGACTTCGTTTAATGCTACCTACCAAGTGGGTGCCGGTGCTCCGGTTACTACGCCTATTTCTTGCGGTTCTATCCCCCCAATGGTTACTTACACCTTCACTTGCACTGCTTATACTATGGGTGGCTTAGGTACACAAACCGTTACAACTTGGGTAAAAGAAACCGGCGACGCTAATGCCGCTGACGATACTATGCGTAGCTCAATCACCGGCGTAACCTCTAAACCTGAAAAAGTAATTTTATTTGAAGAACCAACCGGTACTTGGTGCCAGTGGTGTGTTCGCGGCATTGTATATATAGACTCTATATGGCAGGCGCACAAGCACCAGGTTAGCTGTGTGGCTGTGCATAACGGTGCCAGCGAACCTATGTGTAATGATAATTCCTCTTCCAGTGCTCATAATACCCTTATGGGAACTAAAATAAGTGGCTATCCCAGCTTAGTAGTAGATAGGAAATATGTAGGCGACCCATCACAAGTATTTTCTTATTATGATGCCATGAAAGATTGGTTTGCCTTTGCAGCCATGTCAATTAAGTCCACTGTTACTGCCGGTAAAATTTCTTCTACAGTGAAAGTTACCCCTGCCTTAAATCTTACGGGAGACTACCGCGTAGAATTGCTAATATATGAAGACAGAGTACATGGTACTACTTCAGGATACAATCAATCCAATGCTTATTCAGGAGGTTCGCGTGGTCCTATGCAAAATACTGAGTATAACTTTGCAACTTTACCTAGTCCTGTACCTGCTGCTACTATGTATTATGACAAAGTTAGCCGCTACACCGTACCTAACAATTTATCCACTACGCCTAACGGCGTTGCCGGTAGCTTACCTGCCAACATGACTGCCGGTACGCAATATAGCTACACCTTTGCTGATGTAACCATTGCTGCTAATTGGGTGCCTTCTAAATTATATGCCATTGCATTATTAATAGACAACAACCCTACCAGCCAAACTTATGGTCAAGTATTAAACAGCACTCATGACTATTGGGCTGTAGGTATCAGCGATACTAAAGCCGGTATCACAGGCTTTAATGTATATCCTAATCCTGCTACTAACAATGCTGTAGTGTTATACGACATCATGAACAACAGTCAAGTTGCTGTAAGCGTATTTGACATGTTAGGTCGTCAGGTTTACAATACACCTGCACAGGCTCAAACTGCCGGTTCTCACGAAGCTAACATTAACCTTAGCAACATTGCTAACGGCACATATACTGTTGTAGTTTCTACCGAAACCGGTAAAGTATCTGCTCAGTTAGTAGTGGCTAAGTAATAGCCAACAATCTTAATCTAATAAAATAGGCTGTCTCAAAAGGGCAGCCTATTTTACTTTTAAAGTAACGAATGAAAAAATGTAAACCGTACTTAGTACCGATGCAACGTGTTAACCTACTGTATAATACACACAAGTGGTAAGGAAATTACGGAGGTAGGGTAGTGCAACTATAATGCCTAATTGCTTGCGAGGCTCTAAGCCAAATTTGTATTTATAAATAGGGTTGATGAGGTAATGCTGCTTTTTGAGCACCTTTAAGCCCGTTTGCTTTATTATGCGTTCAAAGCGTTCAATGCTAATGCCGGTTGCCTTTACTTCTAACATTTCCTTTATCATATTATCGTCTTCGCCGCCCCATCTTAAAATAGCCTTAAAAATAGGAATAGGGAAGAGGTGATAGTACGGTAGCTTGCTTACCCACTTGGTGCGGCAGACCTGCTGATGACCGCCAAAAGGCATTTGCCAAGGCGGAAAGCCAAAAAAGATTTGCCCGCCGGGTCTTAAAAGTGTTTTAAGATGGGCAATAAACTTATCTTGTTCATACACATGTTCTATTACGTCTTTTAATATAATAACATCAAAATATTGCGAGTATAGGCTAATAAATGCACTATCATAGATATTTTGGCATAAAAATAACGCTTTGCCGGTAGCCACTTCTTTTGCTAAAAATTCATTGGCTAAATCTATGCGTTCAGGTGCAAGGTCAACCCCTACCGAATATGCCCCCTTCTCAATAAAGGGTACTAATACGCCCCCTTCACCAGTGCCCACTTCTAATACTTTAGACGCAGACGTAATGCTGTGGGTAGCCTCAATAAAGGGAAAAACATATTCTTGTGAATTGTCAATCTGCTGCTGAAAACGGGCTTTATGGTCGGAATGATGATGAAGTGCCAATGGCTTATGATTATTTTTGAAAGGCAAAGATAAGCGATTATCCACATTGGCAGTAATAGATAGTTGATAAGAATTTTACCATTATACAGTGTGCCAAAATGCCCCTACATTTGTATAAACAATGGCAAAAAAAGACTCGGCAGAAACCCCGCTTATGCGGCAACATAATGACATAAAAGCTCGCTATCCGGATGCGGTGTTGCTTTTTCGCGTAGGAGACTTTTATGAAACCTTTGGCGAAGATGCACTTGTAACCTCACGCGTATTGGGCATAACCCTTACAAAGCGCAGCAACGGTGCGGCGGCTTCTATGGAGTTGGCAGGATTTCCTTACCATTCCTTAGATGCCTACTTGCATAAATTGGTAAAAGCAGGGCATCGCGTAGCTATTTGCGACCAATTAGAAGACCCTAAATTTGCCAAAGGAATTGTAAAAAGAGGAGTAACGGAGTTAGTTACGCCCGGCATAGCCACCGGTGATAAAATGTTGGAAACTAAAAGTAACAACTTTTTAGCCGCATTACACCTTACTGATACCATAGCAGGCGTAGCATTTTTAGACATTACCACTGGCGAATTTTTTACCGCAGAGGGCACATGGGAATATATGGATAAGCTGTTGCAAAGTTTTCAACCCGCTGAAATATTAGTTTCCAAAGCCTACAGCAAGCGTTATAAAGAAAGCTTAGATACCGGCACCTATACCTTTTATATGGACGATTGGATATTTAAGCAGCAATATGCCACCGATATACTAACGTCTCATTTCCAAATTGCCGGCTTTAAGGGCTTTGGCATTGACGATATGCTATGCGGGCAAATAGCTTGTGGAGCAGCCCTGCATTACGTTAAAGACACGGAACATGATAGGCTGCAACACCTAAACGCTATTCAGCGCATTGTGGCTACCGATTTTTTATGGATGGATAGGTTTACTATTCGCAATTTAGAGTTGGTAAGCACCGCAAGCGAGCATGGTACTTCGCTACTGCAAGCCATTGACAATACGCATACCCCAATGGGGGCACGTATGCTAAAAAGGTGGTTGCTGTTTCCGCTTTTTAGCCAACATAAAATTGAAGAACGGCTACATATTGTAACATACCTGAAAGATAATGCCGATTTTGCTGCCGGTATGGCAACTACCATTAAGCAAATAGGAGACTTAGAACGGCTTGCAGGTAAAATATCGCTTAACAAAGCCAATCCGCGAGAGCTAAAGCAACTTGCCCGTAGCCTTACCCTAGCTGCAAACCTACGGGATACGTGTACCACTACTGCGGGTACTGCACTTGCCCTAATGGTGCAACCCATTCTACCCTTAACCGATATTTGCCAACGCATCAATGCCACCATAACAGATGATGCACCGGTGGTGCTTGCCAAAGGAGGCGTTATTAACAGTGGTGTGAATGAAGAATTAGACAAACTAAGGCAGCTTTCCCGCAGCGGTAAAGATTATCTATTGCAAATACAACAAAAGGAAATTATTAATACGGGCATCACATCGTTGAAGGTGGCATTTAACAACGTATTTGGCTATTATTTGGAGGTAACTAATGCCCATAAATATAAAGTGCCCGCCGACTGGATAAGAAAACAAACCCTCACTAATGCAGAGCGGTACATTACACCGGAATTAAAAGAATATGAAGATAAAATATTGGGTGCGGAGGAGAAAATAGACCTTATAGAAGCAGAAGAATACCGCAAACTAATGCTTGCCATTGAGCCTTATATTGCGCCCATACAAGCCAATGCTCACATTATTGCTCAAATAGACTGCCTGCTTTGCTTTGCCTTTAATGCGCAAAAGTATAACTACTGTATGCCAGCTATTACCACCGAGCCAATCCTCCAAATAACTGCCGGCAGGCATACGGTAATAGAACAAAAGCTACCTGCCGGCACTCCCTATATCCCCAACGACCTCATCTTAAACAAAACCGAGCAGCAAATAATTATTCTTACCGGTCCTAACATGAGCGGTAAAAGTGCTTTGCTGCGCCAAACAGCCCTTATTACCTTAATGGCGCATATTGGTAGTTATGTACCCGCCACAGAAGCCTTAGTTGGGCTTACCGACAAAATATTTACCCGTGTAGGCGCAAGCGACAACCTTAGCGGTGGCGAAAGCACTTTTATGGTGGAAATGAACGAAACCGCAGGTATTATTAACAATGTTACAGACCGTAGCCTTGTGTTATTAGACGAAATTGGGCGGGGCACAAGCACTTATGACGGCATATCGCTTGCATGGAGCATTGTAGAATTTTTACACAATACTGCGTCAAAACCCAAAACCCTTTTCGCCACCCATTACCATGAATTAAATGAGATGGAAAACCAGTTGGAAAGGGTAAAAAATTATCACATCACGCACAAGGAAACGGGTAATAAGGTTATTTTCTTACGCAAAATGGCAAAAGGGGGTAGCCGACACAGCTTTGGCATACAAGTGGCGCGTATGGCAGGCATGCCACAGCAACTACTTATAAGAGCATCTGAAATACTAAAGTTATTGGAAGAAAAGCACCAATCCGGCAATGATAGTAGCACCACCACAGCCCAAAGGGTAAAACACATTCCCCCAACACCCCAATACCAGCTTAGCATTTTTGACGGTATTACTGAAGATATGAAGCGTATTCGTCAAATATTGGAACAGACCGACATTAATACCCTCACCCCCGTTGAAGCCCTGCTAAAGCTCAATGAACTAAAGCAAATAGCCAAGCAATAATGCGCTTAAAAATATCTAACAATAGTTTAACTATTATCTTATTGTTAGCTCTCAAAAAAGTATTATCTTTGCGATGGGTATATTTTTCATAAGGTGTAAGTAAAGCTTTGACGTAAGTCAAGGCTTTATTTCTTTTAAATCTTTCCTCTAATAGTTGCTAAGGGTTATAAAATAAAGTCTCTGCGGTAGGTGCTGGAGGGGGAGCATTTATTCAGCACTATAAGGCGGTAGCAAGCACCAAATATCGGTAGTGTCAGGTAGCATTACAGAGTAATTATCGGCATGTTAGAGCTGAAGGGCGCAATAGTTGTAACAGAATTTTGTTACCCTAAATTCTTATTTTTTGCGCCATTAATTAGTAAAATGAGCATTACCTACCAATAGCTAACTGCGGACAGAACAATGCTTACGAAAATTCAGTAAAAAATAATAGTTGCTTAGACTACTAATATTAGTAAGTAAAAAATGAATTTATGTTATTGTTATCTGTTCATCGCTGCGTTAGGGATAAAACTTTTTTTTGCA
>RGMU01000311.1 GCA_010021705.1 Chitinophagia bacterium
TGTTCATCTTTGGCCATGACCCAAGGTTTTTGTATATCGACATATTGGTTTATTTTATCGGCTAACGCCATGATGGTTCTAATCGCCTTGGCGTTATCGCGTTGTTGATATGCTAAAATAATATCTTTACTTTCAGATGTCCATTGTTGAAAGAGGGCATTGTTTTCGAGTTCTAGGGCGAGTTGTCCATCAAAATATTTATGAATAAAGCTCGCACTGCGACTGGCAATGTTGATAACTTTGCCAATTAAATCGGCATTTACGCGTTGAATATAATCTTCACCAGCCAAGTCAAGGTCTTCTAAACCACCATTCATTTTGGCGGCAAAATAATACCGAAGGGTGTCTGTAGGTAAGTGTTTTGCAAATTGTTGCGCTTGAACAAAGGTACCCCGTGACTTAGACATTTTTTGACCATTAACGGTGAGAAAACCGTGGGTAAAAATTGCATTTGGCAAGCGATACTGCGCACTGCTTAAGAGCGCAGGCCAGAATAAGCAATGAAAATACATGATGTCTTTACCAACGTTATGATAAAGCTCAACTTTGCTATCGGGTTTCCAAAAATCATTGAAATCCAGATTTTGCTCCTGACACAATTTTTTACATGCAGCCATGTAGCCGATAGGAGCATCAAGCCATACATAAAAATATTTTTTTTCTGTGCCAGGGATTTGAAAGCCAAAATAAGGGGCATCACGGGATATATCCCAAGGTTTGAGGCCAACATCAAACCATTCTTTGAGTTTATGCGCCATCTCGACAGGAATATGACCATTTTGCGTCCACTTTTGCAGGAACTCTTGATAACGTGGCAAATTAAAGAAATAGTGTAAAGTTTCTCGGTATTCAGGTTTGCTGCCGGTCACGGTTGAAACCGCGTCAATCAACTCAGTGGTACTATAAGTTGCACCACATTTTTCGCAGTTATCTCCATATTGTTCTAAAGCATGGCATCGGGGACAAGTGCCTTTGATGTATCTATCGGGTAAAAACATTTCGGCTTTGGCATCATAAGCTTGCGATATGGTTTCTGTAATGATATCGCCATTTTCTTGCAATTTGGCGTATATTTCCTCGACGATTGCTTTATTTTCTGGGGAGTTTGTTGTGTGATAAACATCGTAATGCACCGCAAAATTTTTCAAGTCTTGTTCATGGCTATCTTGTATGTTTTTGGTGAGAACCTCAGGGCTAATACCGAGTTGTTGTGCTTTAAGCATAATAGGTGTTCCATGAGCATCATCACCACATAAACTGACGCATTCGTGACCTAATAAACGTTGAGAGCGTACCCATATATCGGTCATGATGTGTTCGACCATATGTCCAAGATGTAGAGGGCCATTACCATAAGGCAATGCGCTAGTGACCATCATTTTTGTGGTTTGTGTCATAAATCTTTCACCTAAAAGCACTAAAAATGGCACCATTATATAATAATGATGCCAAATTGGCTAACGAGATTTAAAAGGTCCCTGCGGGGAATCAGGTCCCTCGTTATCATATCGTTGTGCGGTGTGGTCAGAAAGTTTTGGAGGACTTGTTCTGGAAATATTTCGTGGTGCAGGTGTTAAAAATGGATACAAAAGAATGCTGCCCAATAAGGCAGAAAGAAGAAAAATGGCTGTTTCTTTGCCGGTTTTTATCAATAGACCATAAAGTGTATTATTTAATTCGAGCACTTGGTTCCAATGAAACATTTTTATTCATCCTTGAATAAAAAGGCCCTCATGGGCCTTTATTATTAGTGTGAATTACTACGTGATCTTCCACCATTTAAGGCATTGACATCTAATTCAATCTCTTCAACGCATTTTTCTTTATTTTCTGCTTTATTAGCAAAGATGGTGTTATAAGCCGCAGCCAATAAAATACCCGCACCGATGGCAGCAAGAGCAGGCAAAGCATAACCTAAAAGAACAGCAGGAACTGCGCTGATATAGTTTGCTAAGAAGCTAGAAATGGTAAAGTTAACATAGCCCATGGATGCTGGAGTTAAATAGTAAGCTGTGCCATAAGCTGCAAGACCTGCTGTTGTACCCGTAAAAATTGAGTTTTGGTTTAATTTCATGATGTTCTCCTCTTAGAATCAAAGTTGCGAGTGTATGATTAAAATGTCTAAGCATTTTAATTAAATTGCGAACTTACTTTAACAA
>RGMU01000312.1 GCA_010021705.1 Chitinophagia bacterium
TGAGAAGCGTGTTGAACAATCAAAATGTTACGATCAAGCCAACAAATGAGGTCAAAGAAAAAGATCTTCTGGCATCATCAAAAGTAAGCCCAAAGAAGGATAAAACTGTGCCCGTGCCACCTTTATATCTAATTTAGCTGCCGATAGCAGTTGCTCGGCTTGCCTCACATCGGGGCGTTGCTCTAACAGCTGTGCCGGAATGCCTTCACTCACCTTTGTAGGGGTAAGAGAGATTAAACTTTGGTCGTTACGCTTTATGGGTTGCGGAAAACGCCCCAATAAAAAGTTGATACGGTTTTCGGTTTCCGTTATTTTTTGCTTAATACCATATTGTAGGCTTTGGGTGTTCAGTACTTCGGCTTCAAACTTGCGCACCGCCAATTCGGTGGTTCTACCTGCTTCCTTTTGCAGTCTCACTATAGCCAGGGCATTGGTCTGTATTTCAATGTTTTGGTCAATAATGGCTAACTGATTGTCCAAAGCCAACAGTTCGTAGTAAGAGTTGGCTATTTCGGCAATAAGCTGTGTTACCACAAAGTTTTTGCCCTCTTGCGTGGCTACATATCTGTAGAGTGCTGCTTTGCGGACATTGCGCAGTTTGTGCCATATATCCACCTCCCATTGGGCATAAGCACCAATGCCGTAATTAGCTAAAGGTTCAGGGATTTCGCGCCCGGGTGCTATTTCTGCGTTAGGGTCATTAGCACCCTGTTGCGTATAGCGTGAAGATTTATCAAGCCCTGCGCTTCCCTTTACACCCACAAAAGGTAAATACTCTCCTTTTTTTGCCCTTGCTTCGTTGCGGGCTATTTCTATCTCCTGCAAGGTGATATTAAGCTCCTGATTGTTTTTTAAGGCTGTATCTATCAATGCTACCAAAAACGGGTCTGTAAAATAATCGTGCCACTTTTTTTGGCTCGTGTTGGCATTATTGGCTGTGCCCGTATAGGATGCAGGTGTAGTTTTATTTTCTGTTTTAGTTACCAAAACCGGCATTTTACAGGCTGCTAACAGCAAAGAAAAGTAGCCTATTGCTATATATTTACTGATGTTTTTTCTAAACATGTGAACAATTTAAGGGGTTAATGAAAGGTTGTCTTTATCACCAAAAAACCAAAATTTTTTCTTTTTCTTCTTCTTTTTAGGGTGCGTCATGTCTTCAGAAAGCGAAGTCGTAGCCTCATCTTTAATTAATGCTCTGCCGTCTGCCATTTTGGCAAAAACATAATATAAGCCCGGTATTACAATAACACCTAAAAGCGTACCAATTAGCATACCTCCCGCAGCAGACGCACCAATGGTGCGGTTGCCGATGGCACCCGGCCCGGTGGCAAACAAAAGTGGTATAAGCCCGGCAATAAAGGCAAAGGAGGTCATTAAAATTGGTCTAAAGCGTACTTTTGCTCCCTCAATGGCGGCATCTAATATAGTAGCTCCTTGCTGCCGTTTTTGCACTCCAAACTCTACAATCAGCACCGCATTTTTACCTAATAATCCCACAAGCATCACTATTGCCACCTGTGCATAAATATCATTAGACAAACCCATTGCCTTTAGCAACGCCAATGCCCCAAACACACCTACGGGTAGTGAAAGTATCACTGCCAATGGCAGTATAAAGCTCTCGTACTGCGCTGATAGAATAAGATATACAAAAGCCAATACGATAAGAAAAATGTAAATAGCTTCATTGCCCCGCTGCACCTC
This sequence comes from Chitinophagia bacterium, assembly GCA_010021705.1. Lineage (GTDB taxonomy): Bacteria > Bacteroidota > Bacteroidia > Chitinophagales > Chitinophagaceae > RGMU01. Next base: position 1,708 of record RGMU01000312.1, read on the forward strand.
GTCTTTTGATAACCCCAACCAATCTATATCATAGCCTCGAGGTAGGGTTGCGGCAGCTACCTCCTGTATGGCTTTAATAGCTTCGCCGCTACTGTAGCCCCCGGCAGGTGCACCATTAATGGCAGATGAGGTGTACATATTATAACGCGTAATTTCGTTAAGCCCCTGTGATTTTTTTACTTTCAAAAAGGCAGAATAAGGCACCATTTCATCACGGTTGTTTTTAACATATAGTTTAAGCAAATCTTCCGGTAAAGCGCGGTATTCAGGTGCTGCTTGCACATATACCTTAAAAAAGTTACCAAAACGAATAAAGCCTAATTCGTAGGTGCTACCTATCAAAATAGACAAATTGTCCATAGCCTTGCCAATAGAAACACCCTTTTGCATGGCAGCGGCATTATCTATCTCTAATTCATATTG
>RGMU01000313.1 GCA_010021705.1 Chitinophagia bacterium
AAAGGCGTTACGATGGATTATGACAACAATTCCGGCGAAAAACAGCCCGTTAAAGTAAAATCTAAAAAGGGCACTATCACCATTTCCTACCTTAATTATGAAATAAATAAAGGGTTGTCGGATAGCCTGTTTGGGAAATGAGACTTATGCTACAGCCTAAACCCCAGATTAAAATCAAATACCGATAGCGGGATAACGCTTTTGGGCTTGCCGTCTAAAGTGTTCATGTAGGAAACACCGATGCCTAATTCCACGCCAAGCAGTAAATTGTCTGTTACCTTATAGTTGATACCACCATTAATAATAGCTCCCAATACAAGCCTTGACTTATGCGTGGCAATGTATCTGCCAACGGTATCGCTTTTAACCTCCGTACCGCGCCCCCCTGCTATCACAAAGGCAGGGTTTATACTATAAGACACATTGGGCACATTGGCAGCGTTGATATAAATTTTGATACCCGGATAGGCATATACCATTGGGTCATTTTTGGGTTCGTCAAAGTAGTAGCCTATGTTGCTTAAATTCCATGTTAGGGTTAATGGTAGGGAGTAATACACTATGCCTTTTGCCTTTTTAAACGACTTTTCAATACCGCATTGCAAGCCCACACCATTTTCTGTAATCATTATGGGCGAAGCGCGTAAGATAAATTTGGAATAGCCGGCAGTTGGTTTTTTAGCATTAGTTCCTGCGGGTAACTTAGCGTTTCGGTTAAAGCTATCTACCACACCATTTTGATAGGCAACATGGCTCACTTTAGAGAGGGGATAAACATAGTCCGGACCGGAGGGGTTGTTATACTTCTTAAACGTTACATCAGTGGCATTTACGCTGCTTATTTTCACATCAACGGTTTCTCCGTCTTTCAGCACAAGTTTATCCTGAGCGCGTAGAAAAAGAGGTAAACCGCAACAAAAAAGCACTAAATAGAAGAAGCAATATTTATTCATGGTTAAAACAAGAGATAATATTATAAGACAATACTGCTCCGCAAAAATAGTGCCAAGTCACATTAATATTTTACTAATGAATTTCTATAAACCACCATGCCCGCTAAGTTTTTCACCTCAAGGGCATAGCAGCCCGTTTGTAAATGGCTAATATCGTAGCTTTCACCGGTGTGCAGGGTCTTAAACTGTGCTACCTTTCTACCAACAGGGTCATATACGTTCACTAAGCAGCCGCTTGTAATGCCCATAAGGCTAAAACTACCAGATGTGGGGTTAGGGTATAAACTTATAGGGAGTTGCTCTACCGTATTCACGGCATCTATATGCGTACTGTCTGTTTTTTTAACGAAATTGTAGTAAAAAGTAAAAACAGCACTGCCTCCTGAAGGTATGCTACTAAGGTCATACACCAACCCTATGCACACATTACCTACCACGCTATCATTTTTTCGGTATAAAAAATTAGTATCGCCAAACACTATATTGTCTATAGTATTGGCAATGGGTAGTATATCATTTTTCGCAATAAAAGCCTTTGCCCGGTCATCGGTTGTGCTTAGAGATATGTAAGATTGGCTATTGGCAATACCCCTTGTGCTTACCAATGCTCTGTTTAGCGAATCGGGCTGCGTATATTCTATTTTATGCACCGCAGTGTAGCTCCCGCTTGCAGCGTCAGGGTGGGCATTAATGGTACGCATATAATAAACATCTGCAAACGAAGACAGCGTAGTGTTTTCTACTATCACTTGTACTTTTACGTATAGGTTGTGGGTATCCACAGTAGTTATTTGCGTAAGATATAACCCGCTTGCCACGCCCTGCCATGTTGTTTTAACTAAGTAGCCACTATCTATATAGGAAATATGAGAGCAATTCATGCCCGGAATGCGGCTACCGGTATCGGCATTTTTGTTCCAGCCATTGGTTTGGTTGCCGTCTGCCATATAGCTCCAACCCTCTTGGTTGCCCCCTCTTAGCACAAAATCACCAAAATAAGACGGTGAACCGCTACTCCAGCCATCACGGTCAGGGTCGCACATTAGCCCAATGGCACTGTCTGCTCGGCGGCTACCGAGGGCCTTACCCGCGTAGCGCTAGACACTGGTGTTCCCATAGGTTTTGGCGTTCTCACGTGTGACAACGAGAAGCAAGCCCTAGACCGTGCTGGCCTTGA
>RGMU01000314.1 GCA_010021705.1 Chitinophagia bacterium
TATAATATACAGGGTACTCTTGTATATTATAGGTGGCAGGCGGGTTGGTGCTCACATATTCATTCACCGATGCCAACCGAGAATACGAAAATCCCCCGCCAAAGTGAGACTTCCTGCGGTCATAATAGTTAATCATTATTGGTATTTGGGCATAGTTGAAATCCACGCCGTATTTGGTAATGTATATGCCGGGTTTGGCTTCGTATGGCAGTTTAGACCGTGCTCCCTTTTGGCTAAGCAACACCTCAAGGCTAAGAGCCACATTTTCACCTATTTTTAAGTAAACAATGCCACCCACATTAAGCCCTTTGCGGGCATAGCCGGCAAAATTATCGCCGTCCACCTGCGACCAATTAGTACCTAACAGCAAGCCTCCGTAAAAGGTGCGGTTTTCGTACATTCCCTCTTCCTCCTGTGCATATAATGGGTGGCTTAGGGCGGTTATGCCCCAAAAAAGTAGCAAAATCTTAGCTATTGCGTTCATAGTTGGCAAAGATAACGAATATAAGCACCTTAAAGCCTGCGTTATAAAATATAGGCAATTCTTATTATCCACTGATTGTTATACTGGCTGCTGCGCGCATAGTATTGTGGTATTTGGGTGCGAATGGGGGTTAATGAATATTGAAAGCGGGCATTAAGGTAAACATGCTTTACCAATTTCAGACTACCGCCAATAATAAAGTTAATATCCGATTTGCGAAACGGGTATTGCCCAAAGTCCACCTGATTTGCCGGAACGGTGCTAATGGTTTCGGTGGACGAAAACAGGGCTGCATAGCTTATGCCTATGCTTGCGTGGCTTTCGCGTTGGTCAAACACATTAAAAAGGATAGGTATTTCGGCATATTGCAGCTTAATGGCATAGTCGGTTATTTTAATTAGCGTATCCACCCCCGTGCCCCGTATCCTGTCCGACTTTGCACCTTTTTGGGTGTAAAGCAGTTCTATGCTAAGCGCGGTGTGCTTGGGCAATTTCATATAAAGTATGCCCCCTGCATTGATGCCAAAGCGGTGATAGCCGGCAAAGTTATCCCCGTCCACCTGCGAAAGCCCGCACCCTGCCACTATGCCGGCACGGAAAAGGCGATTTTCGGTGGATTCATCTGCATTTTGGGTGCTCTCTTGTGCACAAATGTGGATAGAAGGTAGAAAAGCCCAAAGGCAAAAAACGAAAAGTGCCCGCAGTATTGTAATTTTACGCATTAATATAGAGTGCTAACCCATTTATGAATTTCAAATATACATCTTCTACGCTAAAAAAAATAGAAGACCTGATAGAACATGCCGGTTTTAGCATCCGGTATGAAAAAGGACACTTTCAAACGGGCTACTGCCTTATTGAGCAAAAACGGGTGATAGTGGTAAACAAGTTTTTGAACACGGAAGGCAGAATAAATGCCCTCTACGAACTTTTAACTCCCATCAATATTAATGAAGGCGAACTAAGCGGTGAAATGCAAAAATGGTATCGCCAATTGGTTGCCATGCACCAAAATAACGAAAATAAGCCTATCTTACAGGCTCAAATAGCTATAACGTGATAAAAGTAACCTTTTTGGGCACAGGTACATCGCAGGGTGTGCCTATAATTGGCTGCAAATGTGAAGTATGCACATCGCCCAATCCCAAAGATACTCGCCTCCGCTGCTCGGTTTGGGTGCAAACACCCGAAGCAAGCCTTGTTATAGACACCGGACCCGACTTTAGAACCCAAATGCTACGCGCCGGCATTGAAAAAATAGATGCCGTACTATTCACCCATTCCCACAAAGACCACCTTGCCGGCTTAGACGACATACGCGCCTACAACTACCTCCAAAACAAGCCCATACCCGTTTATGCTACTTTAGAAACGCAAGCTGTGTTGCGCTTAGAATACAACTACATTTTTGAAAACGCGTCTTATCCCGGTGTGCCCCAAATAGAAATGCACACCATAAACGGCGATGCCCCCTTCACCATAAACGGACTAACGATAACACCCATAAAGGTGCTGCATTATAAAATGGAAGTATTGGGCTTTAGGATTGGTAATTTTACTTATATCACAGACGTTAATTATATATCAGATGCCGAGCTTGCCAAAACAGCCGGCAGTGAGGTGCTGGTGCTTACCGCCCTCCGCC
>RGMU01000315.1 GCA_010021705.1 Chitinophagia bacterium
ATAATAAAAATCTCTGTATTTGGTTGTAATAGAGGTTATTAGAATACCTAAGCCTAAGCTAAAAGCAACAGTTATCAATAATATTAGTGGGGCTAAAATTAAAAAGTAGGTCGGATGTATTTGAGGATTTATAAAAACATAATAGATATAAAAGCAAATAAAGAGCGAAAATTGAATAAAAAATTTCGTCATGCCGGATATTACTTTTGTTATAGGCAGTATTATTCTCGGGAAATATACCTTACCAAAAACAGAAACATTATCTGTAAATGTTTTTGAGCTAACAGTTAGTATATCTGAAAAATATGACCATAAATTAATGCTAATCAAATAAAAAGGAAATGAAGGAATGCTATCGGAAGTAAGCCCTGCCACTTTACCAAAGAGTATCCAAAAAATAATTGATGTGAAAATGGGCTGAATAAAGTACCATATTGGGCCTAATATTGTCTGCTTATAAACGGTAACAATGTCCCGTCTTACAAATAATTGAAACAGGTCTCTATAACGCCATAGTTCTCCTAAGTCTATGTTTATCCCTCTTTTATTTGCATCTATTTCTATATCCCAAACATCATTTTGAGGCGCACTTTTAATATCCGTCATGAAGTAAATAAATTTTATTGGTTATCATCCTCTTTATCTTGATTTTTCTTTTTTCTACCGAATAGAGAAAAGCCTGTTTTTTTATTGTTGATGTAATAGCCACTACCATAAGAACCGTAGCCATAACCATAGCCGTAACCATAGCCATAGCCGTAACCATAGCCGTAGCCATAACCACCGCCATAGCCATAGCTTTCTTCATATCCATAGCCATAAGCAAACCCTCTGTTGGCAACCACGTCATTGACTATGAAGTTGATGCGTGGTAGCTTACCGCTGTAAGATAGCTCATTCGCAATATTAAGTTGCTGCTTCATGGTGTAGCCTTGCCTTATAATGTATAGCACCACATCGGTAAATGGATTGAGTAGCTGGGCATCGGTAACAAGTCCGATAGGCGAGGTATCTATCAATATATAATCAAATTCTCGTCTTAGACGGGCAAACATGTCGGCTGTTTGTTGTAATAACAGCAATTCTGCGGGGTTGGGGGGAATAGGACCCGAAGGCAGAATGTATAGATTATCTTCAAAGCCTGAAGGGATAATAATATCTTCAAATGAAACTTTACCTATTACATAGTTAGAAAAACCATTGCTATTGTCTAAGCCCAACATGCGCGATACGCGGGGCTTACGAAGGTCAAATTCTAATAATACCACTTTTTTTCCGGACATGGCAAATGTTATAGCCAAGTTTACTGCAATAAACGATTTACCTTCATTACTCATGCTGGATGTTACGAGTAATACTTTATCATCTGCATTAGCGAGTATGTACTGTAAGTTAGTACGCAATGCTCTAAATTGTTCAGAAATAAGGGTTCGGCTATTTTTTTCAACAGCAATGCTTTCCATGGTAGCATTGTTGCCAATTTCACCTAAAACCGGTAAGGAAGATACTGTTAAAATATCATTGCGACTGATAATGCGTATGTTTAGTCCACGGCGAATTAATATGACCCCAAAAGGTATTAATAAGCCGAATAATAACGACATACTTAATATCCGAGAGTGGTTAGGGCTAATGGGATAGGCTTGCGAAATAGCAGGGTCTATAACAATAGCATCTGCTACTGTTGAAGACTTTTCTATAGCAATATCTTCTCTTTTCTTCAAAAGGAAGATGTACAAATCTTGTTTAATGGCTTGTTTACGAGAATTTTCAATATACCTTCGTTCTACTATAGGAACGTCTTTTATTTTTCCGGTAAGCGAGTTTTGCTTTTCATTTAGTTTTTGTATTCTGAACTCAGCTTCGGTTCTGGCTAAGGCTAAGGCATTTTTAACGTTTTCGCGAGATTCGCGTTGTTGCTTAATTAACGCTTTTATAGCCGGATTTTCTTTTGTATTAGTTGTAAGTGCCATTTCAATATCAACTATATTTTTGTTATAGCGTGTGACCAATTCAGCGAGGGCAGCATTGGTCAGTAACGATACAGGTAAATACAGCATAGTAGTATCAGAAACGTTAAGTTTTTTTTGAATTTCTTTAATAAGCTCTAATTGTATAGTTTCTTCGGA
>RGMU01000316.1 GCA_010021705.1 Chitinophagia bacterium
ACTCCTTTTCAAATGATGCTTTTACCTTATGTAGCTAGTTGGATGTTTTACGAGGGTAAAAGCATCATTTGAAAAGGAGTCGCCGCCGGCAGGCATATAGGTTATCATATTAATACATAAACTATGTTTTTATTGGTTCTGTCTTCTTTCTTTTCTTCCATCTCATTGGCATAGGCCCTGATTGCTGATGAGCTTCATTGGGTGTCAGCCTGTTGCAACTATCGTGTGGCCGCTGGGTGTTGTAAATAAGCACCGCATTATGTACCGCAGCTACAGCAAGGTCGAAACTGCTGAACCCTTTGTTAAGCAGGAACTCCTCTTTTAGCGTTCTGTTGATACGCTCTGCAAGTGCATTCTCATAAGGGTCACCCTTTTCGGTCATGCTGATGATCACCTTTTGTTCTGTCAGCAGGCTGATATAAGCATCGCAGCAATACTGCAATCCTCTGTCTGAATGATGCATCAACCTGTTGGCTGCAGGCCTGGACGGCAAGCTATTCAATGCCATGTTCAGGGCTGCAACAGGCCCTTCTTTATGCAGGCTAGGATGCAGGCAGTAACCTACTACACGACGCGAATAGGCGTCTGTAACAAGGCTCAGATAGCAAAAACCACTGCTGATCCGGATATAGGTTATATCGCTGACCCACAACTGGTCCGGCCTTATGATATCCAGCTCCCTGGTCAGGTTGGGGTACTTCCTGAACGGGTGGTTGGAGTCAGTGGTTCTGGCCTTCTTCCGTTTACGGACCCTTACCAGCAGTCCGTATTCTTCCAGCAGATCAAAGAGCTTGTCCCTGCCTATTTTTATCTTATGCTCCTGCAGGGTGGAGGTCAGCATATGGTAGAGTTTACGGGTGCCGATGCGCGGCATCTGCTCTCTAATCTCTTTTACACTCTTTAGTATAATACTCTGGCTGAGCGTATCATCTGCATCAGACCGTTGATACCAGGCTTGTCTTGTTCTGCCAAACAGCCCGCAGATCTTTTTAATGCCTGTCTGCGGGTAATAACCTATTACTCTTTCGGCTGTTTGGCACCAGAGTTTTTTCTCAGATCGATGCCTAGTTCTGACTTCGCAAGATCTACCATAGTCTCTAATGCAAAGTTCTTCATCTGTTCATACTCTAGTTTTTTCTTTAATGCTTCGTATTGCTTCTTAAGCAAATCCAATTCTTTTTGTTCCTGATCCGTCATAAACATCGGAGTTTGATCTACTCTAAGTTCGTAAGAATATTGTTCCGACCACTTACTCACATACTGGTAGTTTATATTATAAAGTTTTGCTACCTCACGGACACTTAAATCTCCTCCAAGGTAGCACCTGGCCACCTCCCGTTTAAGAACATCATTGTACTTCGATTTTCTGACTTTTTGGCGCATTCGGCCAGCTTTCTTTTTTGTCTCTTCCATAAGTTACACTGTTTAGGTGTAAACTTTTTTCAGGACGATACAATGGCTATCGGTACTGAAGGGTGATTTTATGGAACTATTCATTTAGTGAAATATGATTCGTTTTCTCTCTGCCAAACGAGCTATGGATAGGGGCAACTATCATTTTTTCTACAATGTGTTTGGCTAAATCATCGGGATAGGGGCACAGAGCGTCTAAATCATCGGAGTTCGTTTTGGGTTTCATAAGATGTTATTTTAAAATTGGGTTGTTTTAGGGGTGCAATTTACGACATTAATTATAGCACTTCCAAATTTTGTGGATAAATCACTTTTAATAAGGTTTGGTGCCAAGGCGGTTACCCACTGCATTGTTTGAGCGGTCGCAAGGTCAGCTATGATAAGGGCCATGCAACGGACCTGCGAGGTGGTTTAATGAACCAAATGCTTGAGCCATGGCAGGACCAGGCAAATGCCTGGACCAGTGGATGATTGTAAAGTATAAGAGCGGGTGCTCTTGCACCCGCTCTTCGTTTGTATTTCTGTGGTCCCACCCGGGTTTGAACCAAGGACCCTTGATCATGATTTCCTACGTAGGTGATATTTTACATCTTGTTTCGCCCTTTCATAAACAAAACTATAGGCGTCGTTCAGGTTTGCGAAAGACTCGTCTATCGAATAGATGTCCCTTTCCTGGCAGTATACACGCCATTTTTTGTTATACTCATAATAGGCT
>RGMU01000317.1 GCA_010021705.1 Chitinophagia bacterium
ACCCGCCAACCGCCCCACCCAAGAAACCCTCTATGCCACTTGGGAGAGCCTAAAAGAAAGGAACGGAAAGTAGGGGGGGCTGAACTCCTGCTTAGCGCAAGGTGCTATCTAAAAGAAGGCTTTGCCACTATTTATGAAGAAGTACCTTACATTAAAGGAGGGAAGCAAAACGAAACTTAGCATTTTATGCTACTTCGAATGCGGCATGATAAAAATTGTTCTGTGCTGCAATTAGCTTTAAAGACATATAACTACATTCGGTAAACAATCGGTATGCCTGAAATTCATGCCCATAAACGTTAAATTCATCAAACATAATGATATCTCCTTTTTCCAAATATGGGTATATCTGCATTAATACAAATAAAGTAGCACTAAAAATATCTGCATCCATGTGAATGATTTTTTTAACGCCTTTCATATTACCGGATTCGCTAAATAAATAAGGATTCAAAGTATCTTGGAAAATACCTTTAATACATTGCGACCTTGTATCATTGAAATTCGGAATACCGTAATTCATGTCACCTTTTTGAAAAAGCCCCCAATCTTCAGGTAATCCTTCAAATGTATCAAAGCCGATAAATTTTGAATTTTTGTGCTTACAGTGTTCTAACCACCATTTGAAAGAATGCCCTTGTGCTACCCCAAATTCAAGATAATAAACTGGTATTTCGGTTAATTTATAATGTTCTACTATTGCATTAAAACTTTTCAGTCTATCGTCATAATTTCTGACGGGTCTGTAAAAATCGTTTAATAATAAAGTATCTTTCTTGTGTTTATGTACCCAAGAAGTAAGTTTATTGAAGTTGTAGAAAAATAAAAAGAGACCGGATAAAGGTTGGAATATTTGTAATACCCGCGATGCTAATAAGAAGTCTTTGACGAATTTTATTACTGCGAGCTTGGTAGTTCTGTTTAGCATTAAAGCTATAAATTAGTATTATGTGAATTTTTTCAAACTGCGATTGTAAATACAGCTATTCCTTGATAAATTTCTGTTTAATCGTAGTATTTTGATTTTTTAGTTCAAAAATATAGATACCTCCGGTTAAACTATTAACGGAGAAATTAACAGTATTCTTTCCGGTGTTTAATGCCAACTCTTTAGTTTGTAATTTCTGCCCCAAAATATTGTATATACAAGCAGTAAAAGAGGTTGCTTGGGTTAAGTCAAGATTTAGATTCAATATATCGGATACCGGGTTAGGGAATAACTGAACAGCCTCACTATTAATCAGTTCTGAAACCGATTGAGCTCCTTTAGTATAGGTTATCCGTAACGCAGGGTGAAAATTGGAGTCGGCATATCTACTGGAACCATATAAGTGCTCTCTATAATAGACTTCGGTATCAATTTTGATTAGAAAACCATAATTTCCGGAAGTATATAAATGACGAACCATACTGGTTACATTAAAAGAGTCTACATCAGTTCCCCAATGCGAGTTAGAAGCTGTTATATGTATAGAGTCCGAGTGAAGATAATTAGGCTGTGTACGCCAAGAAGTAGTTAAAGGATTGAATGGAGCGGCTAATTCGTAAATATATCCCGTATTAGTGCCGTAACCATTATATGGAGAGCCCGGATATGTAGAATTACCATAATCGCCCGTAGTTGTACTTGGAATTTCATATAAAAAGAGTTCGGCAGCATTAATAGTACTACCTGACGGTATCACTGAAGTATCGGTGATTGCATCAAATCTTATCAGCCCCCTGGTATATAACTCACAACCGCTACTTGTCCAAGCCATGAAGGCGATAATTGGAGAAATTGCGCGCGGGCTATCTATTGTAGAGTTTGCCATACAATCAGTATCTATCCTGGAAATTAATGATTCTTTTCCGTTAAAGTGAGGACGTATTACGATAGTTCGGGTTTGAGCAGAAGAAGTTTGAATTGCGATTGAAAACAAAACAAGGGAAATAAAGAATAGTTTCTGCATCAAAGTGGTATTTGAAGCAAATATAGTTAGCGAGCTTTAATCTACCAAATAAAGTAAAGATTTCTGCGGGTATTTATTGGGCAACAGGATATTTTGCCTTATAATTCACAATTCATACCACAGTTAGCACAGGTCTAAAAAGACTTGCGCTAAATCAGT
>RGMU01000318.1 GCA_010021705.1 Chitinophagia bacterium
TAAGGGAAAGTGCTATTACGAATAGAAATATATGTTTCATGCTATGCTAATAAAAAAATAAATAAAAGGATTAAAATACTACTTGATAACCAATTTTGAAGCTGCTATTATATTTTAGTGGATTAGAGACTTTATCTTCGGTTAACGGAACGGAATAATTTACTTTTAATACAGACTGAAATCCTGCTACTTTATAGGCATAGCCAATTTCAAGCCATTGTTGCTTGCCGTCTGCTAAGTCGTTTACATTTACGTCTTCATACATCACCATAAGCGTAGATTTAAGGGGTTTATAGTCGTAGGCTATGCTGGTAGCTATGCCTCCTGCCATTACTTTGCTTTGGTTTATGGTTTCGGGCGTACCTAAATAAATGGAGGCTGCGGCAGATGTGGGCTTGTAGGTAAGTTTATGCCCTTCTATAGTAGCTGAAAAACCTTTGTACTTAAATATACCGTCAAAGCCAATGGCATCGCGCTTGCCGTCAATAATTTTTATGCCATATTTACCCGGTGCATCAGTACCTATCACCTCACCGGTGGGCTGGGTTTTATTGGCTGTTCTTATGTTCACGGCTATTCTAAAATTAGGCTTTTCTAAGTGTTCAACGTCTATAATATGGTATTTCATTTTGCCGGGATAGCTAAATTCAGCACGTGCAACGTATTCAAAAGTACCACTGGCATCGTTGCCATATTCAAAAAAGTTTTCACCCATGCCGGAATAAGCACCACCATAAATTTGTATTCTATTTTTAAAGAACCTGTAGTTAAGCGTCAAACCAAAATCGCGTCTGGAGAATAGGTCGCCACCATAAAGTTCAGCATGACTCCATAGCGGTGTACCCCAAACATCGCTCATAGAGCCTTGACTGTAAGGTATTTTATCATAGCCAAATTTGATATGTACCGGGAAACCTCTATAGCCTAAATAAGCCGATTTTATGCCCGATTTGTCAGGCGCGTCTGTATTTTGGGTAGCAGCAGCGGTAACAAGGTCGTTTAAGCTGAGGTGAAATTCGTAAATAAATTTGTTCACATTTCTGCCTAAAAAGTTGATGTCAAAATCTTTTATAGCCCAGCCGGTATGGTTCTTTTTCAGTTGCCCTTCTTTTAAGGCTCTATTTTCGTAATAGCCGGAAACCCTGCCCCCTATTTGTAGGGTATTATTGTCAGAGCTTAGCGTGAATTTTGTAGGACCTTCAGCGTTCTCCAAAAACTCCGAATACTGGGCAAATAAAGCATTGCTGCAAATTATTGCAGCTACAATTAATATAATTTTTTTAATGCTTGGCTGTAACATGTTTTATTAATTAATAAATAGATTTGAAATAGAAAAGCGTTTGCATATTGTCTGACACAATAAGCGTTTCATTATGATTATTAAAAGCAATGCCTTCAGGATTATTCACCTTAACTTTATAAGATTCTAATTTTTGATAAGTGCGAGGATTGCATATAAATACAGTGGCTTCAAGGTCGCTTAGTAAATAGAGTTTATCTTTATAAAAGCGCGCACCTGAAATGTCTTTGGCTTTGAAGCTATATTTGGCTATTTGGTTAAAATTGGTATCGCATTCTACAATATCAGCCGGTTGCTCTGAAATTAAAATGAAGCAATTTTTAGCCGGATTAAATACAATGCTTTCATACGCTTTATTAATCCCTCCCCCCCATGCTACATTATAAGAACGGATAAGTGCCAAATCGCTTTTGTTATATTTCATTACGCGGCGTGCTGTTTCATCGCTCACGTAAATAAAGCTATCTTTTATTTCAATGCCTTCATAGTCAAGCCCGCCTTGTGGTGCTTTGCGCAACACTTTGCCTGCGGTATCACATTGATATAACCCACCTTGGTCGCTAACTATATATAAGCTATTGTCGGTAGAATCATATATTACGTCAGATGATTCAGGTACTTTATATAAAAAATAATGCCTCAAATATTGGTAATATGTCAATAATGTAGTACTCTTGGCATATAGTTGTACCGTACCGAACAAAAACAACACCAATACACCAATCACTACACCAAAGCGGCATTTGTTAATTGTGGTAAGTGCGTTCATTATTTACTATTGATAATAAGCGTGCAAAGAA
>RGMU01000319.1 GCA_010021705.1 Chitinophagia bacterium
TATAACAATAACTATTTTATCTATGTTGTTTCTCACAAAGTCGTTTTTACCCAACAAAAAGCCTGCCGTTGTCATGCTTATTACCCATGCCAATGCACCTATGATGCTAAAGGAAAAAAACTTGCGAAAATTCATGTTTACTATGCCTGCCACTAAGGGGGCAAAAGTGCGCACTATAGGCAAAAATCTACCTGCAATAACGGCTAATGCACCTTTGGATTCATAAAAGTCATGGGCTTGCTTCAGGTGTTTTTGCTTAAAAAACCAAGTGTCTTTTTTTTCAAACCATAAGTGCCCTGATTGCCTGCCCAACCAATAGCCGGTCATATTGCCCACAATAGCTGCGGTGCTAAGCATGGCAAGCCAATAAGCTAAGGCACTCCATAGACTAACGGTTTCGCCGCTTGCCGGATTGGCTATGATTATGCCGGCTATAAACAACAAGGAATCTCCGGGAAGAAAAAAACCTACAAACAAGCCGGTTTCTGCAAAAATGATAAGCATTACCACATACAGCCCCCCATGCGTATTGATAAATTGCATGAGCTTTTCGGGCTTAGCTAATAGGGTTTTTAATATTTCTACTATTTCGTTCATCGCGCTTTTCTATTTCTTTGGTGTTTTACGGATTAGTGGTGGCAAATAGGGTGTATAATACGAATTTTTATGCTCTTTATTTTAATATTTTTTACGAGCCCTTTGTTTTAACAAACTTTGTGATTCTACAAGGCAAATAATAAAATACCAGCCGGCAATAGCCAACCCTAAAGTCATTATGCCGGTATCTAATACATCATATTTGGCAACGCCTCTTGGACCCACATAGTTTACATTATACTTCATTCCACCTTTTTTAACTATCTCATATAATTTGGTAAACGCAAACGCAACCGGTATAAATATCCATCGCTGCACTTTTAGCTTTTTAGGAAATTTTAGAAAAATGTGATATGTTACACTAAACAACTGAAAATAAATTAAATTGTGAAGCACCTTATGATAGGGCATAGATTTAGAGGCTCTATTATAGATGTCGGTCATAAAAAAGAAACTAACAAACAAAGACGTTTGAATAATAGGGTCTATGGTTTTTACTATCTTTAGTATGATGTCTAATACCTCTTTACGCTTCTTGTCTGAGGGGTTGGTTGTCTTTTTACGCATAAGGCGTTAGCAAATTGGGGTAAAAATAAGACAAGATGATTAAATATGAAAAAAAGATTGGCTAAATTTGTAGCATGAAGGCAATGTTGTTTGCAGCGGGTATGGGAACAAGGCTAAAACCCCATACCAACACACTACCTAAAGCAATGGTAAAGGTAGGTAATAAAACGCTATTGGAATGGAATATAGCGTATTTAAAGCACTACGGCATTAGCCAAGTGGTGGTGAATGTACACCACCATGCGCAAAAGCTAATTGACTTTATAGACGCAAACAAAGGCTTTGGCAGTGAAATAATAATTTCTGACGAAACAGATGACCTTTTAGAAACAGGGGGCGGATTAAAGAAAGCTGCACCCTTTTTTGAAGGCGAACCATGTTATGTGGTAATGAATGTGGATGTGGTTACCAACCTTAACCTTAGCCGGCTGATAGCCAACCACGAGGCACACCAACCCTTAGCTACGCTTGCCATCACCAAGCGAAGCTCTACCCGAAGGCTGTTGTTTGATAGCCACTACCACCTGTGCGGCTGGGAAAACACAGCCACCGGAGAGCAAAAAATAGCGCGCACATCGCAGGAGCCGTTACAGGCGTTTGCATTTACGGGCATTCAGGTGGTGAGTGGCAAAATATGGGAAAATGCCCCGTTTGAAGGTAAATTTTCTATGATAGACGTTTATTTGCACCATGCCCGAAACTTTAACATAGTAGGGCACGACCACACCGGCGACCTTTTTTGGGACGTGGGCAAGCCCGACACCCTGCAAGCGGTTAACGAATGGTTTGCGGGGCAAGGAACTTAGCCTAAAAATGGTAATGCCTTAAAAAATAGCTAAAAATAGAGGCGTATGTAGGTAATGGTAGTGTGCTATTTTAATAAATAGTATCTTCACGCTTAGTATTAATTAAATAAAAAGCTAAGATGAAGCATTT
>RGMU01000320.1 GCA_010021705.1 Chitinophagia bacterium
TAACAACAGCAAACGGTAAAAAAGTTACATTTTTAGACACCCCGGGACACGAAGCGTTTACAGCCATGCGTGCTCGCGGTGCCAAAGTGGCAGACGTAGCCGTGATAGTAGTGGCTGCCGATGATGCCATCATGCCTCAAACGCGTGAAGCTATCTCCCACGCTCAAGCAGCGGGGCTACCTATGATATTTGCCATTAACAAAATAGACAAACCAGGCTCTAATCCTGAAAAAATTAGAGAGCAACTTGCCGGTATGAATATATTGGTGGAAGAATGGGGCGGTAAATACCAAAGTCTAGAAATATCCGCAAAGAAGGGATTAAATATTGACGTTTTATTAGAAAAAATAGGCTTTGAAGCGGAATTGCTTGACCTAAAAGCGAATCCAAACCGCAATGCCATAGGCTCTGTGATAGAGGCTTCGTTAGATAAAGGTAGGGGCTATCAAAGCACTGTTTTAGTGCAAAATGGTACGCTACGCCAGGGTGATATGATAGTTTGCGGGCAATATCATGGCAAAATTAAAGCCATGTTTAATGAACGTATGCAGCGCGTTACAACAGCTGGTCCATCTGCACCGGTACAGGTATTGGGGCTAAATGGAGCACCACAAGCCGGTGAATCTTGCAGAGTATATACCAACGAGGTAGAGGCTAAAGAAATTGCTACTAAGCGCGCTCAAATTATTAGAGAACAAGGCTACCGTACTCGTAAGCATATCACACTTGATGAAATAGGACGCAGGTTAGCATTGGGCAACTTCAAAGAGCTTGGCGTGATTATTAAAGGCGACTTTGACGGTTCGGTAGAGGCATTGAGCGATTCATTGCAAAAGCTATCTACCCAAGAGGTGGCTATCAATGTAGTGCATAAAGGCGTAGGGCAAATTACGGAAAGCGATGTATCGCTAGCTACTGCCTCTGATGCCATTATTATTGGTTTCCAAGTGCGCCCATCTGTTCAGGCTGCCCGCCTTGCCGACCAAGAGAACATAGAAATTCGTACCTACTCTATTATATATGATGCCATTGCAGAAATTAAGAGTGCTATGGAGGGCTTGCTTGAGCCTACTATTGAAAAGCGCACCGTTTGTAACGTAGAAATACGCGAAACCTATAAGATTAATAATGTGGGTACAGTAGCAGGTTGCTATGTATTAGACGGCAAAGTGAACCGTAACCTTAAAATTAACCTCATTAGAGATGGTATAGTAGTTTATACCGGTGAATTAGGCTCATTAAAACGCTTCAAAGACGATGTTAAAGAAGTAGCGGCAGGTTATGAATGTGGTATGATGATTAAAAACTATAACGACCTGCGCGTAGGCGACATTGTAGAAGGTTATGAAGAAGTAGAAGTTAAACGTAAGCTGTAAAAGCGTTGGATATAAGGCATATTGCATCGTGCTTTGGAGGATATATTTATGGGGTTAATGCCTATTTGGTTGTCTGAACTGTGATTTATTGATTTTTGTGAACGCACGCTAACCGGCGCACCGGCAGCAGCTATGGCGTGGTAACTACTCTCATGGCTAATAGGCTTGCTCGGCAACGCAGGAGCGTGCATAAAATGCCACCCGCCCATGAAACACGTGCCAAGTGATAGTAACAGCTTAATGAACCCAATCATTTTCACCTACAAAGCTACATATTAAACACCAATTTATGCTTGCTTTAAAGATTTAAATGTAAGAGACGGTAGATTTAGGGTAGTTCCGGTAGGGTTATACAAATTAAATTGCACCTTGCCAAACACAAAGTGAAACCGGCTATATCACACCGTAATTGTTAATCTTATGCTATCTTATGCCTTTTAGAGTACTGCCAGCAAACCAACGGCACGGGTTTTGCGTTCTTATTTGGTATAAAAACTATTATTCACCCTTATTGCTCACATTATTATGAACAAGAATAAAGGCATTAAACACATTAATAAAGAGCGGGCTAAAAAAATTTGGGAAAAGCCCCTATCTACCGATATTCGCACATTGCTGAATGCTGCGTTTTCCATTAGTGGTAGCGGTGTTGTGCGCCGGCACTTAAAAGAGGCACTAAGGGAATTAGATGCCCGCTTTGGCAGTGCGCCGGCTACCAGCCCT
>RGMU01000033.1 GCA_010021705.1 Chitinophagia bacterium
AATGGTATATTAGGTCGCTCTGGAGACGGAGGCACAGCTCTTTCGGCAGAATTAGATGAGCCAAACTCTATTTGCATGACAGGAGATAAACTATACATTTCCGATTGGGGTAATGATTATGTGAGGATAATAGATTTTAATGCTAATAACTCTGGTTTTATGTCAAATATAGATATTAACTTTATAGAACAGAGTGGTGAAAATACCTTAGCGGTACCTAACTTGGGGAGCAATACTTATATAACTCTTTTAGACAGTAGAAAGCATCTTATATTTGTTAAAAAACTAAAAGACCGTAGAGTCACGCTCAGAGGCATCTATAAAGGTAAATACAAAGTGATTATTAGCGATAAAGGCAAATTTGCCGGCTCAAAAACAATAGAAATCAAATAAAAATTGCCGTATATTGAGGGCTTAAAAGCAAGTTTATGTCTCAAAAAGTAACCGGTATTGGAGGGGTATTCATAAAATATGAAAACCCGGAGCAAATTAAAGAATGGTATAAAACCCACTTAGGCTTTAATGTTGATGCGTATGGTGCAACCTTTGTGAGCGACCCCGCAAAGCCCCAGCAAACTATATGGAGTCCCTTTAAGTCAACTACAAAATATATAGAGCCAAGCACAAAAGAGTTTATGATTAATCTAAGGGTAGAAAACTTAGAATATCTGCTCGATTGCTTAAATAAAGATGGCATCATGCCACTTGGCGAAATGCAGGTATTTGATTTTGGCAAATTTGCTCATATCATGGACCCGGAGGGGGTTAAAATTGAGCTTTGGGAGCCGGTAAATAGCGAGCAAGAAAAAACAACAGAAGAAAGTACAGTAGCTCCCAATTAAGGAGTTACTGTACTATCTAATAAGTCAAATATTTTGCTACCTTTGCTTATGCAATTACCCAAAGGTAAGAAAATATACTTTGCTTCAGACTTTCATTTAGGCATACCCAATTTGGCAGAAAGCAAAGCGCGTGAACGTAAAATATGCACTTGGTTAGATAGCATAGCAGCAGATGCAGCTATTATATATTTGGTGGGCGATATTTTTGATACATGGTTTGAATATAAAAATGTTGTTCCGCGGGGGTTTGTAAGGCTATTAGGTAAATTAGCCCAAATGACAGACAGTGGACTGCGAATAGAAGCCTTTACAGGCAACCATGATTTGTGGATGGACAACTATTTTGAAACCGAATTGCAAATACCCGTTCACAAAAAAGAAATAAAAATTACGGTCAACAATACAACTTTGCTTATTGCTCACGGAGACGGCTTAGGTCCCGGTGATAATGGTTATAAACTGTTAAAAGCCGTAATGAGTAATCCGCTGTCCCAATGGCTTTACCGCCGTATTCACCCTGATACCGGTGTGGCTTTTGCAAGCTACCTTAGCCGGTTAGGTCCCAAACATGCCGACAGCCCTGAAAAGCCATTTTTGGGCAAAGACAAAGAATGGTTGGTGCAGTATTGTCTCCAAACACTGCAAACCGAAAAGATAGATTACTTTATTTTTGGGCACCGCCACTTAGCCTTAGAGTATCCGTTAGAAGACACGGGTAGCATGTATATCAACTTGGGCGATTGGATAAAGTATGACACCTATGCAGAATTTGATGGAGAAAAAGCTACCTTAAAATACTACAAACAATAGAAAGGCAATGAAGAGAACATTAGTAGCCATAAGGCACGCCAAAGCATCCAACCCTAAGTGGGGCGAAGAAGACTACGACAGAAGGTTAAACGAAACGGGTGAAACTGAAGCCGAAACAATGGGGGAAAAGTTGGCAAAATTGGACATTAAGCCTTCCATAATAGTTTGCAGCCCGGCAAAACGAACTAAACAAACTGCTAAAAGAATAGCTAAAAAGCTCAATTATAGCGAAGACGATATTATTTATATCAAAAATTTGTATCATTGTGAAGTGCAACAGATAAATGACGCAATAATATCGGTGAGTAATGAAGTAGGCTGTATGTTTATTGTGGCACATAATCCGGCAATAACTACATTTGTTAATCAACTTGCACCCCATTTTGAAATAGATAATATGCCCACGTGTGGTGCCGTTATAGCAACAGCAGAATCCGATACATGGCAGCAGTTTTTACAATATTCACCCAAAGATATTATTTTTCAACAACCCGGTAAATAGGTCAAATGAATACAAAATCTACCTCACAAATTTTTGTACAATTAGAGAAAATGTTCCAAGACCACTTTGGCGAACAGCCTGCCAAAGTTGAGCCTTTAACACTTTCGGGGTCAGACAGGAGATATTTTCGCTTGCACGGTAACGGTAAAACGGCTATTGGCACATGCAATCCTAATACGCAAGAGAACAACACATTCTTTTACATTACAGACCTTTTTAATAAACACCAAATACCTGTTCCCGTTATTTATACTGTTAACAAAGACAGGTCTGCTTATTTACAACAGGACTTAGGCGATACCACTTTATTTCATTTAGTATTAAAAGAAGGTTATACTGCAACGGTTAAAAAATATTTTGAAACCGCTATTCAGCAATTAGCTAAAGTTCAATGGGTTGCGGGGCAAGAGGCAGACTTTAAACAATGCCATAATGCACAAAGATTTGACGAAAAAACAATATTAGCCGACCTTCAGTATTTTAAGTATTACTTTGCCGACTTGCAAGGCATTGTGTATAACAGAAACAGGCTTGCAGAAGAAATGCAAGAGTTCTGTAGAGAATTGGGGCGTGTACAGCCTCAAACACTTATTTACAGAGACTTCCAGAGCCGCAACATTATGATACATGACAATAAAGTATTCTTTATTGACTATCAGGGCTTTATGCAAGGACCACCCCAATATGACCTTGCATCTCTACTTTGGCAAGCACGTGCACAAATGCCCGTAGCTTTGAAAGAAAGCCTTATTAATACTTATGTAGAAGCATTGGCTACTTTACCCATTCCCCGCATGGATGAAATTTATCTGCGCAAGGGCTATATACAATTTGTGCTCATAAGGCTAATACAGGTATTGGGGGCTTATGGTTTTAGAGGTCTTATTCAGCAAAAATCCCACTTTAGAGACAGTATAGCCCCTGCCTTAAAAAATTTGCAAACCCACCTTTCCGAACATTTACACACGCCTAACTATCCTGAATTTAGGCAGTTGTTAGAAAATTTATCGGCACCTGACATTCAGGAGCGATATAATAGGAATATTAACAAAGAAAATACCCCATTTAAGGTGTACATCTATAGCTTTTCCTACAAAAGCGGTATGCCCAAAATAGGGGGCACACACGGAGGCGGTTATGTGTTTGATTGCAGGGGCATTGTAAACCCCGGTAAATTTGCCGATTACAAACACTTAACCGGCAAAGACCCCCAAGTGCAACACTTCTTAAATTTAGAAACCAAAATGCCCTATTTCTTGAACCACGTATATGGGCTTGTTACCATAAATGTGGACGAGTATATAGCAAGAGGTTTTGAACAACTTAGCGTGGCTTTTGGCTGCACCGGAGGGCAACACCGCTCTGTATTTGCAGCAGAATCCTTAGCACAATATTTGCAGGAAAAAAATAATATAACCGTAGAAGTTACCCACCTAAATGAAAAGAAATGGGTATTGGGCGATGAGCCTCCTACTACAGCATAACCCTATTTTAGGCTACTATGTTTATCATTTTCCCTTTCACGAATATCAGCTTTTTAAGCGCTTTACCACCTAACCATTGCTCCATTTGAGGCAAAGCCGTAACCATTGCCTTTAGCTCATCTTCCGAAATATCTATGGCAAGCTCTATTTCTGACTTCGTTTTGCCGTTTATGGCAATGGGGTATCTTTTAGTGCTTTCTACTAAATATTGCTCGTCATGCTCTGGATAGGGAGCGAATGTAACACTGCCTTCATTCCCCATTAAGTGCCATAATTCTTCAGCCATAAAAGGCGCAAAAGGGCTAATGGCAGCCACTAACGGCTCTAATATGGTACGCTTGTTGCAACGGAGCGCACCTAATTCATTGACCGTAATCATCATTTGGCTAATGCAAGTATTATAGGCAAATCGTTCAATGTCTTCGCGCAGCTTTTTAATGGTTTTATGTAGTATTTTAAGCTCATCTGATGTTGGTTGGTCTGCTGATAGGTAAAAAATACCTTCCTCATTAAAGAACAATCGCCAAAATTTCTTAACAAAACGAAACACTCCCTCAATACCATTCGTATCCCATGGTTTGCTTGCCTCAACGGGTCCTAAAAACATTTCATACATTCTAAATGTATCTGCTCCATAGCGGGCTACAATGGCATCGGGGTTCACCACATTGTACATAGACTTAGACATTTTCTCTATCTCAGCGCCGCATATATATTCCCCGTCTTCGGTAATAAATTCAGCATTGGCATAGTCAGGACGGCTTGCTTTGAAGGCATTAGTGTCCAAGATAAGTCCGTTTACTATGTTCACGTCCACGTGTAGGGGGGTAGTTTCGTAGCTGTCCTTTAGCCCAAAAGAAACATAAGTATTGGTATTTTTTACCCTGTACACATAGCGTGAACTACCCTGTATCATGCCCTGATTAAGGAGCTTTTTAAACGGCTCGTGAAAGGGCAAATACCCTAAGTCGTACAGTGCTTTTGTCCACATGCGGGCATATAGCAAGTGCCCTACGGCATGTTCTGTTCCCCCTACATATAAATCCACTTGCTGCCAATAGTTAATAGCATCGGCAGAGGCTATGGCATTATTGTTGTGCGGGTCCATATAGCGCAAAAAATACCAGCTGCTACCGGCATAGCCGGGCATGGTATCCGTTTCTCGCAGGTAAGTGTCTGTGCCGTTGCTGCCTACTTCTACCCATTCTCTGATGTTAGCTAAAGGGCTTGCACCGCCCGGCCCGGCAGCGTATCTTTCTACATAAGGCAACTGTACCGGCAACTGTAATACTTCTTTATCTAACTGTCCTTCTAACTCATATACGGTATAAGCAATATCATTTTTATAAATAATAGGAAAAGGTTCGCCCCAGTATCGCTGCCGGCTTAGCCCTGCATTCCGTAGTCTAAACTGCGTTTTAGGACTTCCCAAGCCTCTTTTTTCTATCTCGTCAATAGCCACCAGAATAGCCTCATTGGCAGTTAAACCCGTTAAAAAGCTGCTATTAGTCAATATGGCATTCTTTTGCGTATAGGCTTCGCTGCCGGTATATAGCTCGCCAAAAATATTGGTAATAGGTATGTTGAAGTGTGTGGCAAAGGCATGGTCTCGCTCATCGCCGGCGGGTACTGCCATAATAGCACCCGTACCATAACCCATCAGCACATATTCAGCTATCCATATCGGCAACGGTGCACCTGTGAATGGGTGAATGGCATAGCTACCCGTAAAACAGCCCGTTACCACTTTTACTTGGCTTAGCCTGTCCCTTTCGCTACGGCTTTTTGTGTATTTTAAGTAGGCATCTATGGCTTCTTGTTGTGCAGCGGTGGTAAGGTCGGCTACGAGGGGGTGTTCCGGGGCTATAACCAAAAAGTCGGCACCAAATATCGTATCGGGGCGTGTGGTAAAAACCTCAATAGGCTTATTAATTTCGGTGTTGAATGTTACTAATGCACCTTTGCTTTTGCCTATCCAGTTGCGCTGCATTTCCTTCATAGCATCGCTCCATTCTAAGGTATCTAAGTCGTTTAGCAGTCGGTTGGCATATTCTGTTATGCGTAAAAACCATTGCTTTAATTTTTTCTTTTCAACCGGATGTCCTCCTCTTTCCGATACACCGTTTATTACCTCATCATTCGCTAACACTGTGCCTAATGCTTCGCACCACCACACCTCCGAATAGGCAGAAAAAGCTATGCGATATTCCATTAAAAATGCACGCTTTTCTTTTTCGGAGTAGCTACGCCATGTTGCGGCATCTATGGTTGGCATCTCATTTTCATAGCCTGCATTTCCCTGTGCTTCAAGTATAGCTTCAAGTTCGGCTATGGGGCGCGTTTTATCTTGCTTTCTATCATACCAGCTATTAAATAGCTGCAAAAAAATCCACTGCGTCCATTGGTAGTATTGAGGGTCGCTGGTGCGTACTTCTCTATTCCAATCATAGCAAAATCCTATTTGATAAAGTTGTTCTTTATAACGGGCAATGTTTTGCTTAGTAGTGTTAGCCGGATGAAGCCCATGCTCTAAGGCATATTGCTCGGCGGGTAGCCCAAATGCGTCAAAGCCCATGGGGTGGAGCACATTATAGCCACGCTGCCTTTTATACCGTGCATAGATGTCAGACGCTATATAGCCTACCGGATGACCCACGTGCAATCCAGACCCACTGGGGTAGGGGAACATGTCTAATATATAGCATTTAGGTTTAGTGTCTGCGCCGGGCTGTGGATTATGAACGGCATACACTTCATGATTTTCCCAATATAGGCTACTTCTGCCTTCTATTTCTTTAAAATTATATTCCATTACGCTGTTTCAGTTTATGGTAGAGAGTATGATTATTTGTTAAAAATTTTTATTCTCAAAGGGTCTAAAGTTCTTACTACACATTCCGGACATGTGGCTTTAATGTCCGCAAATTCTATGGTACTGCCCTCCGGTGCTTTCTTAATTTCCAATACCACATTAGACGGAATAAAAAAACCTTTCACCGGTATAGATACCTTAGTATCGCCATATTGTACCTTAAATGTATATTCCTTTATCCGATAAGGGTAGCTATAAAAAGAACTGTCAAAACCAACGCGCAGTGCCGACTGTTCTATCACTTCTTTTCTTATGGCATTGCCACCCGTGATAGTACCCAAGCGGGCTTTAGGCACCGGCGGAGGCTCGGCAGTAAATGCTATAGTTTTTAACACCTTTTTTGTCCCTTTTTTCAAGACAGCAAGCCGCATACGGCTACCATATTTAGGGTAGGGCATGGCTACTATACTTAGCGTATCGTGTTTTTGTTCCGGTATGCCAATTTTCAAACTTCTGTCCAGCGACTTGATTTGCACCTCTTCTATGCTGATGCCACCCTTACACACCACCAATAGCTCGTTATATGCCTCGCAAAATAGTACCGCAGTATCTGCATGTACGCACCATTTATTCCATACCTTTATGTCTTGCGCATAAATGGTGCCGGAGAAAATAAGTATCAGTAAGCCATTAAATAAATACTTCACGGGCATTAAGGATAAAAGCGAAGCCAAAAGTATTGTTTTTATTCAAAGAAACACTACTTTTAGTGGTTAAGACAATGCCTGTGCTTATTTTAGTAAATATTTTATAGACACAAAACACATAATTGCTAATAAAAGTAACACTGCAACTGCCACATAAATCTGCCAATCGGCATGAATAAATTTTTTAAGATGCTTTTTATGCCCTAAGCGGTTATTAACCTTTTTGTAGATGTTTTTCTTCCTTTGTTGAAGGCTTTGCGGTGTTAATTGTGATAAGCCTTCAATGGCATCTGCCTCCGGCAACTCGTGGGCTAAGTATTCTTCAATGGCGTGCCGCCTTGTTTCCGGCAGGCTACCATTGGCATATTGCTCCAATTCCTCCTGTGTGGGAGGAGGGGGCAGGTTTTCTTTGCCTAATAGTGCCTTTAAGGCTTTGTGGTCTTGGTGTTTATCTTGGCTCATGGATATAGGTTAATTTTGTGTTGCAATATATTTTTCAAATTCCGTTTGCCATTTTGGATATAGCTTTTCACTTGAGAAAACGAAAAGCCAGTAAGGTTGGTTATTTCATTATAGCATTTTTGGTCAATGTAAAACAAAGTTATACATATTTGCTGCTCTTTATTAAGCTGCGTAAGTGCCTCTTGCAGCAAGTTCAAGTTTTGCTCACTGCTCCATATTTGTTCGCTGTCGGTGGCAGGTAGGTTGGTTAGTATCTCTTCAGAAACGGCTTGCATAGCACCTCTAAGCTGTTGCAGGCAGTGGTTGCGCATTAGGATATAAAGCCAGCCTTTGAGGTTGTCCACCTTTAGCGTAGCAAGTTTAGGAATAGCTTTTTCAAACACTTGCTGAACAGCATCTTCGGCACTTGCTTCGTTTTTAAGGTACTTCATAGCCACGCCAAGCATAAGCACCGTATGCCGTAATAAAAGCTCACCTAAAAGCTCGCTATTGCCCTTCGCCTGATAGGCATTGAGCAAATCTTCATCGCACCACTGTTGATATTTTGACTGCTGTTTCAATAGAATATTATGCTTCTATGAAGACGCACAAACTAATTTTTTCCACAAATCAACCCTTAATTAGGCATCTAATTCTCCGGCAATTACATTTAGGCTACTAAGGGCTATAACGGCATCGCTTAGCAAGCCGCCTTCTACCATTTCAGGATAGGCTTGGTAATAGATAAAGCAAGGTCTTCTAAAGTGGAGACGGTAAGGAGTGCGCCCTCCATCGCTTATTAAGTAGTAACCCACTTCACCATTACCACCTTCCACACTGTGATATACTTCGCCTGCCGGTACATCAATTTCGCCCATTATCATCTTAAAGTGATATATCAGGGCTTCCATTTTGGTATAAACATCAGGCTTGGCGGGCAAATGGTATTTGTCTGCTTCAGGGGCATAAAACACATTCTTTTGCTTAGGGTCTTCTTTTTCCAAGCGGGCTATTTTTTCTAACGCCTGCTTAATAATGGAAAAGCTTTGCCATATTTCGCCATTACGCACCATGTAGCGGTCATATACATCACCCACAGAGCCTATCGGTATCTGAAAGTCAAACTCATCATAAGAGCAGTAGGGTGCTGCAACCCTAACATCATAGTCCACGCCGGTAGCGCGTAAATTAGGACCCGTAAAGCCGTAGTTCAGTGCTCTTTCGGCTGAAATAGGACCGGCACCTATGCACCTGTCCATAAAAATGCGGTTTCTGTTAAGTAATGTTTCAAACTCTTCCATTACTTTAGGAAACTGCACAATAAATTCGTTTATTTTGGCAAAAAATACATCGCTAAAGTTGCGTTCAAAACCACCTACGCGCCCCATATTGGTGGTTAGCCTTGAGCCGCATACTTCTTCAAATATTTCATAAATTTTTTCTCTGTATTGGAATACGTAGGTGAACGTGGTAAGCGCACCCGTATCAACGGCTATTACAGAATTACACACTAAGTGGTCGGCAATGCGGGCAAGCTCCATTACCATAACGCGCACATAGTCCACGCGCTTAGGCGGCGTAATGCCTATCAGTTTTTCTATGGTTAAGTGCCAGCCCATATTGTTGATAGGGGCAGAACAGTAGTTTAACCTATCGGTAAGCGTTGTAACTTGATAGTAAGGGCGGCGTTCTGCTATCTTTTCAAAGGCACGGTGAATGTAACCAATGGTAGGTACAGTTTGCAGCACGCGTTCTCCGTCTATTTCCATTATATTTTGGAACACGCCATGCGTTGCAGGGTGCGTAGGTCCTAAGTTAAGCGTTGTGGTTTGCTTTTGCAGCGACTCATCGGGCAGCGGTAAATGTTGCTGTATAGTCTGTACCTCGCTCATGTTCTATTTTTTTGTGTTGAATATTACGTTTATTAATAGGTTTATACCAAACTGCCCCGTCCAAACATCTCATCATCTTTGTCGGTGCGGGTAGGGTCTTCCATTTCATACTCTTTGCGCATAGGGAAATAATCCATTTCGTTTACATTAAGTATGCGCGTTAAGTTTGGATGACCTTCAAATATAATGCCAAAGAAATCATAAGTTTCGCGCTCCATCCAGTTGGCAGCAGAAAATAAGCTACTTGCCGTAGGCACGCAAGGGTTGTCTATAGGTACATATACTTTGAGGCGAAGCCTTGAATTAGCTCGCATATTGTGCAGATGATACACCACGCACAATTCTTCACCTGCCCGCTCCGGAAAGTGCACCCCGGTAAGGTCGGTTAAAAATTGAAAAGACAGCTCGCTATCATTGTATAAATAGGCAAGGACGTCTGTAATGGTAGAAACGGCTACTTTGCAGCTAAGCAAATTATAGGGTGTTTCCCATTCGCTTATAGCGTCTGCAAATTTGGCGGTAAGTTTTTGTTGAATGGTAGCGTTGTCTAACGGCATAATTGTATGTTTAATATACGGCTTTGTTGAACTAAATAGAATTATTCAATGCCATAAGTGGTCATTAATTCTTTGTAAACAGGCGAAGTTCTTCTGCGGAGGCTTTCGCCCTTAACAAGCTCTTGCAGCTTCAAAATACCGTCTATTATGCCTTCGGGGCGGGGAGGGCAACCGGGCACATATACATCTACCGGAATCACTTGGTCTATGCCCTGCAATACGGAATACGAGTCAAATATACCCCCGCTTGATGCACATGCCCCAATGGCTATCACCCAGCGAGGCTCTGCCATTTGCAAATATACCTGCCTTAAAATAGGTCCCATTTTCTTAGATATAGTGCCTGCTACAAGCAACATATCACACTGACGAGGCGTAAAACCCATGCGCTCACTGCCAAATCTTGCCAAATCATAGTTTGAACCCATAGTTGCCATAAACTCAATGCCGCAGCAGGAGGTGGCAAAAGGTAGGGGCCATAGCGAATTGGCACGTGCCAACCCTATAACTTTATCTAACGAAGTGGACTGAAAGCCCTCTCCCACATAGCCTTCGGGCATTTCCACTAATTTTACCTTAGTGTTATATTGTACCGGTCTGCTCATGTTATATCTATTTGATGTTTTAATGTTATGCTAAAACGTATAATTTCCTATCCTGTTTATTAATCCTCCCAATCCAATGCGCCTTTTTTAATAATATATATAAAGCCACAAAGAAAAAAGCCAACAAATAGCAATACTTCAACAAAGCCATTCCAGCCTAATTCCTTAAAATTAACGGCATAAGGGTAGAAAAATATTACTTCCACATCAAACAACACAAACAGTATAGCCACCAAAAAGTATTTTATACCCATTGGCTGCCTTGCATTGCCTATGCTTGGAATACCGCTTTCAAAGTTGATTAATTTATCACCTGTATTGCGCTTAGGTCCTAATAGGTGTGTTGCTCCCATCATTACCACCACAAAGCCTACTGCAACAATAAGCTGAAGCGCAATAGGAAAATAATTGAACGGTGTGCTTTGCTGTGCATTTAGCAATATTAGCTCGTGTATTGGCATCTTAATTTGGATGTTTAACTTTTGCCTGATAATCCAATCACAAATTTACATGAAAAACCGATATTCCAATCAATTTTATGCTTATTCGTGTTTTTTCGCTGTTGATAACTATTCTGCAAGTAGCACTTGCCATGCTTGGGCAATATCGCCCATGTCTAAAAGTTCTTTGGCATATATATGCAACTGTTGCCTGCGGGCAATAGTGTCATGCGTATTGGCTTTAAGCAGTTCTATTAGTCTGTGGTCTTGCACCGGCTCAGCTATCACCGGAACGGCTTGGCTGTTGGCGAGCATGCCTAAGTGGTTGCCGGTAAGC
>RGMU01000321.1 GCA_010021705.1 Chitinophagia bacterium
GGTAGCTAAAAATGCTTTTCAGATATTTAAAGTAGCCTTAGAAGAAAGCCGCTTCTATAAGGGGAATGTAATGCCCAATGACGATGATATTTGGGCGGATTTAGCGAAAGACTGTATCAAAAAAATACAAGAAAATCTTAAAAAATATGCAGAAGCTGAGGATTTAGCATATACCTCCCTTGCTTGTACGCTTATTGTGGTGGTGTATTCGCCCATTGGTATGTTAGTAGCCCATGTGGGAGACGGCAGAGCGGGCTATAAAAATGAAGCCGGCAAATGGCTACCCATTATGACCCCGCACAAAGGCGAAGAAGCCAACCAAACTGTATTTATTACTTCGTCTTTTTTTGAAAATAGGTTGTTACTCTCCGGTTTAGAAGTGCCCGAAATGCGCGTAATTCGCGAAATTCCATACGCCTTTACCTTGATGAGTGACGGTTGTGAAAAAGCCTCTTTTCTATGCAGCGTTTTTAACAAAGATGAACAAAAATGGACTGACCCCAACTTGCCCTTTCCCGGCTTTTTTGACCCCCTTATAGACCAATTACGCACCATTGCCCCAAAACATGAAAAATTAGAGACTAAACTAAGAGCAATTGAAGATAATAGCCAAAACAAAGCCAACTCAATATGGCAGCAATTTTTAGAAGGAGGCATGCCTCAATTAGCCGAAGAAAGCGATGATAAAACTATGATAGTAGGCATACTCTTATAACCGGCTTTTGCTATGATATTTTACGCTGAAAATCAAAACAGGATAGAAACCGAAGACGAACCTTTAGCCAAAGGTGGCGGCGAAGGTGCGGTATATCGCATTAGACATAACACAGCGTTTCCCAACCACTGTGCCAAAATATTTCATGCCGATAGACTAAAAGATGGTATGCGGCAGCAAAAGTTGGCTTATATGATAGCCAATAAGCCGGCAGTAACCCACCAAAACCACTTCAAAATATGCTGGCCCGAAGCTTTGCTTTTTAGCAATGGAATATTTGCAGGATATATAATGCCTTTAGCCTTTGCAGGCAGTGAAAAGCTGTATGACATAGTGCAGCTGCAAGTATCGCACACGCTATCGAAGGAATGGCACACCAAATTTAACAGAACAGATAACACCGGCATCATCAACAGGCTAAAAATATGCACCAATATAGCAGTTGCCGTTAGCTCGGTACACCAAGCAGGTTATTATACTTTAGTGGACTTTAAGCCGCAAAATGTGTTGATGACCTTAGACGGCAAAATATCGCTTATAGATATAGACTCTATCCAAATAGCCCAAAATGGTAGGGTGCTGTTTCCTGCGCAGGTAGCCACACCGGAATATACCCCTCCCGAAGGCAGCAAACTAAAACCGGCACGCGATGTTATACGAAGCAGCTGGGATAGATTTTCTATTGCCGTTTGCTTTTATGAAATATTATTGGGCTTGCACCCTTTTGCCGGTAGCGGTGCCGGGCAATATGCCAACTGCGCCACATTAGGCGAAAAAATAGAAGCGGGCTTATATGTGCATGGCAGCAAAAGAAGTGAACTGAGCGTTATACCCCCACCTCATGCAAAATTTAAAAGCTTATCCGCAGGCATTCAACAGCTTTTTTATTTTGCCTTTGATGCCGGACACACTGCTCCCGATGCGCGCCCCACAGCCGACCAATGGGGTGCTCTGCTGTTTAATGAAGTTAAAACGTTACAGACGGCGCACCCTAAGCCGGTGCCAAAGGTAAGAACAGTCTCTAAGCCTTTGCCAGTAATCACAGAGGCGCCATGAATCTCAGCATCATTTAAAACTAAGGTTGGTAACTTTAATTTCTTATTTGGCGCCGCCTGCATATCAAAGCCATACCAAGCTTTTTTAAGGTGTGGATCAACAATACCTCTTGGCCCGCGATGATTTACATAGTGAGGAATTACGATAACTTTGCCATTTCGAATCATGCCTGGCAGGCCAACTGTTACCCGATTTATTCGATGATCTGCAACTACAAAATCTTTAATAATTGTCTGTAAGAGATTAGGAGATATTGGGTAAGGTGTTTTTAAATATGGAAAATCAATTAAGACATCGCC
>RGMU01000322.1 GCA_010021705.1 Chitinophagia bacterium
TGCCACCTCCGGTGGAGCGGACTTCCGTTCCATTGAAGAAAAAGGCAATCCTTCGGCTGAACTGTTTTATAATTTAGGTAATTGCTACTACAAGCTCAATAGCGTGGGCTTAGCTGTGCTGTATTACGAAAAGGCATTAAAAATAGACCCCGATAACAAAAATGCCAAAGACAACCTTCTCCTTGCCGAAAGCAGAATTGTTAATAAAGTTGCCGCACCGCCTGACATCTTTTTCATACAATGGAGGCAAAGTGCCACACACCCCATTCATGCCCGCCAATGGGCAATAACAGCTATTATCATTTTCTTTGCCATATTAGGCATTTTTTCCTATAATAGCTTTAGAAAAAGCGATAAAAAGCCCCTTCCCGTACAAGCAGCGGGCGTGCTAATTTTGCTTTGGATTTTTGTATTTCTCTTAGCTTATACTGCGGAAACCAATGCCAAAAGCCAAAACCAAGCCATTGTATTGCAGGGCAATACCACCCTCCTAATGACCAATGATACCAAAAAGTCTAAAACCGCCCCCAATAACCAACTACCCGAAGGCACTAAAGTCAAAATTCTATCTGCCAACCCCGAATATGCAGAGGTGCTGCTCACAGACGGTAGAAAGGGATGGGTGGCTAACAACGCTATCAAAAGATTTTAGTATCTTTAGCCTCTTTTACCGCACTGAATGGCAAAATACTGGGTTAATACTCCGCATTGGTTGAAGTTGCTCTATCCCAAAGAGGTGATATGGAACATACCCCCGCAAGCAGACAATAAGGTATATCTTACCTTTGACGATGGTCCCCACCCGGTGGCTACACCCTTTGTATTGCAGCAATTAGAACAATACCATGCCAAAGCCACCTTTTTTTGCATTGGCAACAATGTGGATAAATATCCCGATATTTACAACGATATACTAAAAGCCGGGCACCACGTTGGCAACCATACCTACAACCACCTTAACGGCTGGCTTACGAATGACGAAGGCTACCTCCAAAACATAGAAGCCGCTACCGTACCTATACAATCCACCATTTTCCGCCCACCTTACGGCAAAGTGAAGCACACACAAATAACAAACCTGAAAAGGCAGCACCCCGATTGGAAAATATACCTATGGAGCATAATATCAGGCGATTTTGACACTGCAATCACACCACAGCAATGTGCCACCAATGTGTTAAATAGCATAAAACCCGGCGATATTATTGTGATGCACGACAGCCAAAAGGCTTATGACCGCATGAGCCATGCCCTGCCGCTAATACTAATGCACTGCAAACAGCAAAGGCTTGACGTAGCACCATTGCCTTATTAACAGCCTATTGTTTCAGCCACTTGCCCATATAGCTTGGGTCTAACTGGTAATACGCATATTCGCTTTTGAGCACCGCCTGCCCGTCTTTGAACCAATAAATAGACGGCACACCACTGCCTGCCATATCCACAAACTCTTCAGTGTGGCGGTATAGTAAATAGGGCACGTCTTCGGCATGGGTCTCGCTAAAAAACGCATTTTTATGCTCCGGTGCACCGTCCAATACCATGTATAGTGGATAGTCGGGGTGTTGCTTGTGGATAATGTGCAGCAAATAGGCAGCCTTTTTACAATGAGGGCACGTAAGGCTCATAAAAGCTATTATCTGCTTCCCTTTTCGCAAATCAACGGCAGGGGTAGGGGAGTATTTATACAATAAATCTAAGTTAATAGGGCGTTTGTTTACCACCGGTGCGGTGGAGTCGGTAAGTGGATTTAACACAAATGGCGATGCAAAACTTAGCATTCCTACACCCATACACACAAAATCTTGAAACAGATACTACGGAGTTCAAAAACCAATGCTATGAACTTGTGTGTCAATTACAAATAGAAAAAGAATTGAATGTTCAGAATAAAAAGAATTTTGACGCCCTTATTGATTTGACTACAATGTTGATTAGCTATTACCGTGAACGTGCCGAAATTGCTGAAGACATAATAATTAAACGTGGAAAAAAACGTGACCGTAAAAAATACATCTATTCACCTATTAAACAAACAACTAAATGAAAAAAATTATTTTAGCATTGCT
>RGMU01000323.1 GCA_010021705.1 Chitinophagia bacterium
TTCTTTAAACCCGATTAATACCTATACATTTCCGGTTTGAACGGTCCTGTTACCGGAATCCCTAAGTAGGCTGCTTGTGCAGGAGTTAACTCGTCCAACTCCACGCCTATTTTAGCAAGGTGTAAACGTGCTACTTTTTCATCAAGGTGCTTAGGTAGCACATAAACTTCGTTTTTGTAGTTTTGGTGGTTTGTCCATAACTCTATTTGAGCAAGCACCTGATTGGTAAATGAGTTGCTCATTACGAAGCTGGGGTGCCCGGTTGCGCAACCTAAGTTTACAAGTCTTCCTTCGGCTAATACAATAATGTCTTTGCCGTTAATGTTGTAAAGGTCAACTTGGGGCTTAATGGTGTCTTTGGTGTGCCCGTAATTGGTGTTCAGCCATTCCATGTCAATTTCAATGTCAAAGTGCCCAATGTTGCATACAATGGCTTTGTCTTTCATGGCGTGGAAGTGTTGTTCTGTAATCAGGTCTCTGCATCCGGAAGCTGTTACAATGATGTCGGCTTCTTTCACAGCGTCTATCATACGCTTTACTTCAAAACCATCCATAGCAGCTTGCAAAGCGCAAATAGGGTCTATTTCTGTAACTATTACGCGTGCACCGACACCGGCAAGCGATTGCGCAGAGCCTTTACCCACGTCTCCATAGCCGCCAACAACTGCTACTTTACCGGCAAGCATAATATCTGTAGCCCTGCGAATGGCATCTACTAAACTTTCTTTGCAACCATATTTGTTGTCAAATTTTGACTTAGTAACCGAGTCGTTAACGTTAAAAGCGGGCACAGGTAGCGTACCTACTGCCATTCTTTCGTAAAGGCGGTGCACACCGGTAGTAGTTTCTTCGCTAAGCCCTTTGATGTGTGCTATTAGCTCCGGATATTGGTCAAAAACCATATTGGTAAGGTCGCCGCCATCGTCTAATATCATGTTAAGCGGTTTGTCTTCACTGCCAAAGAAAAGAGTTTGCTCTATGCACCAGTCTGCTTCTTCAATAGTTTGTCCTTTCCAGGCAAATACGCCGCGTGGTCTTGTGTAGAAAATATGTTGCAAGAGCTCCATCTCACCTCGGCACCAAGAGCCACAAGGGTTTCTATTAACACGGCAGTTTGAATGGTCATGTGTAGGCAACCGGCAATTCGTGCACCTGCCAATGGTTTAGATGCACCATATTCGGCACGGAGTGCCATTAAACCGGGCATTTCAGCTTCGGCTAATCTTATTTCTTTACGCCCCCATTCGGCAAGGGTAATATCTGCCACTTTGTAAGGCAACATAAAGTCAATTTTTGTTTTTGTAGCAACACTCATAATGTTAAAATTGAATGATAATTAAATTCACTGCAAAGGTACGAAAATTAGTATGCAACATTATTGTACTTCTCTATTTTTCCATTGATATTTACCAATAAAGCCTAAGAAACCGGCAACAACAATGTATAATATGTGAAGGGGCTGCAAAAAAGGGAAATAAATTAACACCCAACTCCTGCGAAAAAATGCCGATACGGGGATTAAAAATAAATATTCGCAGGCAGTTTTTGCAGCTAATGCTATGGCTGCCGCTACCCAAAGGCTGTGCATGAAAAAGCCCCCCAAAAACACTACACACAACAGAAAATTGAACACATAAACCAATAGCAGTATGCGTGTAATCTTTTTATCTTCATATTTGCCGGACTTTGATGCCCAACGTATTCTTTGTTGTAAAAAACTCATCCAGTCATACTGCGGGGCTGTAGCCATTATGGCAGAGCGTGATTTAAGGTAGCTAATTTTTTTATTGGGTAGGCGCGCTATTTTGGTCATTAGCAGGTAATCGTCTCCGGTGGCTAAGTGGGTAATGCCTTCATAACCGTTCACTTCATTGTATATTTCTTTAGTAAAAGCAAGGTTAGCTCCGTTGCACATGTTGCCCCATTTTAGCTTGTGTGTGGCGGCGGTAATGCCTTGCATGGTCATAAAATCTATTTGCTGAAACAGCCCTAAAAGGCTCTTTTTTTGATGATAGATTACCGGTGCAATTATCATTTCAGGGCTTTGCTGTTCATAGCACGCTGCTATG
>RGMU01000324.1 GCA_010021705.1 Chitinophagia bacterium
TAAAGAAAACAATTCCTTGGGTAACCACATCGTGGATAATGTCAACACGCCTACAAAAGCGAATGACGAACCAAATCCAACTAAAAAACGGCCTAAACCAATTAATGATAAGCTGGTATTAAAAGAAAACAAATAGGAGCCAAAGCAACAACAGGCACAAGCAATCGTTAATAGTCTGCGAGGACCAAAACGGTCCATGAGCATCCCAACGGGCAATTGCATCGGTGAGTAAGCAAAGTAATACAGCGCAGCAATTTGGCCAAACATTGCGGCGCTAATTCCACCAAATCGTATACTCAATTCACCCTGGAGAATCCCAGGAACAATTCGCAAAACAAACTCATAACAATAAAAGAAAGCTGCAATGGTACATATCACTAAACCATATAGCAATCCATGTTGAGAAGCGTAATTATGAACTCGCTTTAGCATAAGTCTCTCTGATAAAGAAAGTTGAGATAATTGCAAAAACAATACCAACCGGGATAATAGTCATCGCCAGGCGATAGTCTGCAGCAGAATACAACCAATGTACTTTATTCAAGGCAACACCCGTTGGTACATCTAAAGAATGATGATACTTTAAACTCATATCCAATAAACGTCCTACCAAAGGTTGTAACACCATGGCACCAATCATCACAATCATATTGGTTAAAGCAATCGCTGTACCTGCAGCTGGGGCAGGACTTAATTCACGGCCAACCACAAAAACAATAGTTTGTGCACTGTAAAATAAACCCAAGACAAAAATACTTAAATTTAACGCTTTGGATGATAAATCAGGCATATATAAAATAAAACTCATCATGAATGCCGCGCCAGTTGCGCCAATAATCATGGTGGGTTTACGACGCTGAATTTTATCAGAAATAGCGCCCATGGTGGGTGCACCAATCATAAAACCAAAAAATAATAATGAATTGGCAAATGCGGCTTGGGCATCTGTTAGATGATGCGCATGGCGTAAATAGGGTATGCCCCATAATTCAGCAAAAACAGTGGTTGGCAAGTAAACCATACAACCATAGAAACCATTTATCCAAATTTGTTTATTACGAATAATAATCGCTAAATCTTTGAATTTTTTATCCATGGTTTCAGATTCAGGGCCTGTGAAGACATGTTTTGGATGATCACCAACCCCAAACCATAAAATAACGGCTAAAACGACACCAAATACAGCGCTCCAGTTCATAGAGGGCTGCCAACCCACATGATTGACAGTGGCAACAATTAAGTTGTCACCAACCATTGCACCTATGGTACCCAATGCTGAGGTCATACCAGCAACCATGGCCAACTTGTTTTCTGGTAACCACATGGTAGCTAGTTTTAGCACGCCTACAAAGGCAAATGCAGAGCCCATACCCACCATAAAGCGGCCAATCGCTGAAACACCACTCAAATGTGTATCCGTAAACAAAAAAGTACCGATAACACAAAGCATACAGCCAAAGGTTAACAAGCGCTTAGGACCATATCTATCCATCAAAATACCTACCGGTAATTGCATGGGAACATAGGCATAGTAATATACTGCTGATAAAAAACCAAAACCTGTCGCAGTTAAATTAAAATGTAATCTTAAGGCATCTTCCATAGCACTGGGTGCGATACGAAGTAAATATTCATATGCGTAAAATAAAGCACCAAATCCACAAATAAACCAGCCTAGTTTTGATGATTGTTTAATGCGTTGTATAGCCAAGTTGAACCTCTTAGAAAAAGTGGTTATGTGCGTTAAATCGTCGATCAAATTAAGATCGACGATTCACTCCTGTTGCAATTGCTGCTTCTGCTACAGCTCTAGGTACACGTTGACGCAATCTAGGATCCGTAGGTTTTGGCAAAATATAATCTGGACCAAATTCCCATACTTTGACATTAGGATAAGATGCTTTGACTGATTCTGGCACTGGTTCATGAACCAATTGACGAATCGCATCGACAGCAGCAATTTGCATCGCTTGATTGATACACTTTGCACGTACATCCAAAGCGCCTCTA
>RGMU01000325.1 GCA_010021705.1 Chitinophagia bacterium
GCCTTGCTAAAAGCAGTCTTGAGGTATCTCATCACATGGGCTCGTCACATCGCTCCATGCATGTCGCAGACATGGTATTTATCCATTGGTGTTGTAGCCCAAAAGCACATTCGCCCCAATATGATGGAGTGGGACGAAGCGCAAAAGTTTCCGGTGGAGCTTTTTCATCATTTAGGTTCGTTGGGCTTGATGGGCGTATTAGTACCCACAGAGTATGGAGGTAGCGGTTTGGGCTATTTTGAATATATTACCGTAATAGAAGAAATTGCTAAAGTTTGTGGCTCTATAGGGCTATCAGTAGCAGCGCACAATTCATTATGTACCGGGCACATACTCTATTTTGGCAATGAAGACCAAAAAAGAAAATACCTCCCCAAACTTGCCACCGGAGAATGGATAGGCGCATGGGGGCTAACGGAAGCCAATACGGGTAGCGATGCCGGCAACATGCGGTGCACTGCCACGCGCAGCGGAGACGGTTGGATACTGAATGGTACAAAAAACTGGATAACGCATGGTATAACCGGCAATGTAGCCGTTGTATTGGCACGCACCGGTGAGCCGCGCACCCGTAACAATGTATCAGCATTCATTATAGAAAAAGGCACACCGGGCTTCACGGCAGGTAAAAAAGAAAACAAGTTAGGTATGCGCGCCAGCGAAACTGCCGAGCTAGTGTTTGATAATTGCTATATATCCGATAGCCAACGTATGGGCGAAGTAGGCGAGGGCTTTATACAAGCCATGAAAGTGCTTGATGGCGGCAGGATTTCCATTGCTGCCCTTTCTTTAGGCATAGCAAAAGGTGCTTATGAAGCATCACTCAAATATTCCAAAGAACGCCACCAATTTGACCAGCCCATTGCCAATTTCCAAGCCATTGCTTTCAAACTTGCAGACATGGCTACTCAAATTGAAGCAGCAGAGCTACTTATTTACCAAGCAGCTGACTTAAAAAACAGAGGCGAAAAAATGACCAAAGAATCTGCCTTTGCCAAATATTACGCCTCTGAAGTGGCTGTAAGGGTATCTACCGATGCCGTCCAAATATTTGGAGGCTATGGATACACTAAAGACTTCCCGGTAGAGAAATTTTACCGAGACAGTAAACTGTGCACCATAGGCGAAGGCACGTCTGAAATACAAAAATTGGTTATTTCACGTGATATTTTGAAATAAATTTTAATTTTAGTCTATAAACAATTCAGGTAATGGCAATCCATTACCTTTTTTTATGAAATACTTATTTACCATTTGTTTTATCCTGTGTTGTAGCACAGCGTTTTCTCAAATTATGCCCACAGAAAATGCACAGTTGCATTATAGGTTAGTAGGCTTTGTAGCCGATACATTTATACTGGGACACACTACGCTAATCATTGCCCCCGGCAACTATAGTAGCATAGATTCTATAAAAAACCATGCTTGCTACAATCAAGCTATTACGGCAAAACAAACCCCGGTAACGCTACCGTCCTTTGGAACACCCTACAGCTGGTATGTTTCTGTAGATGCACCTAAAGCAATAACCTATAGCATACATCACTTTTCAACAAAGCCACTACCCATAGAATGGAATCCTTCTCAAATAAGGCTAAGGATAGTAAAAAATGAAAATAAGTATAAAAATACATTTATCTTTTCCGATGCCCTCAAAGCCATGACCGATATGGACGGCAATATATTATGGTATTTATACACTTCAGACCCTGAAGTTAGTTTTGTTGGGGGGCTTGTACGCGACCTGAAAGTTTCGCCTACCGGTACCATTACATTGTTGCACAATAACATTCCTTATGAAATAAGCTATACAGGCAAAATGCTCTGGAAAGCACCACGTAATCCTTCTGTAAACCATGATGTTGCAGAAAATTATCACCACCAGTTTTCCAAACTATCAGCCAACAGATATATGATTATGGGCGATGAGCCTAAAATGTGCCATAAAGAATTTCAGGCAGGTACATTTCCCATTATTATGGATGTTAAAAATGTATTGGAGCATCCTG
>RGMU01000326.1 GCA_010021705.1 Chitinophagia bacterium
CATTCTCTAACCAATTTCCAAAACGTCCTTCACCCGTTGATTTAGGCTTCCAATTAATGGTTTTGTTTAGTTCTATCATACGGTCTTTTACCGCTGTAGTTCTAATAAACCATGCGTCTAACGGATAATACACCACCGGCTTATCGGTACGCCAGCAGTGCGGATACGTGTGCTCATATTTTTCTACCTTAAATGCCTTACCTCCATTTTTCAAAGCAACTGCAATGTCTATATCAGGCTCGGTATAGCCCGCACCATCTTTGTAATTCTTAATGTACCTGCCCGATAGCTCATTACACCCGTCTATAAACTTACCTTCTTTATCCACAAGGATAAGAATGCCTAAGTTATTCTTCTTACCCACCTTAAAGTCATCAGCACCAAAGGCAGGAGCAGTATGTACAATGCCCGTACCGTCTTCGGTGGTTACAAAGTCGCCAAGCACTACCCGCCATGGGTCGCCACCTGTGGCTACGGCTGTATTGGCAGGCAAGGGTATCAGCTGTTCATACCTAATATTTTCTAATTCGCTTCCCTTAAAAGAAGCCAAAATGGTATAGGGTAAAACTTTATTTTCTTTGCTATAGCCTGCTATATCTCCATTTTCACCTTCAGGCTTAAAGTATTTGCCTAATAGCTTTTCTGCCAACACCACATAAACTGGCGTATGCAAATACGGATTTACCGTATGCACCAGCACATATTCAATATTCGCACCCACCGTCAGCCCACAGTTAGACGGTAGTGTCCATGGCGTGGTTGTCCATGCCAAAAAGTGTATGGCTTCACCGGCACTATGCTTAAATAACCACTCGCTTTGCTCATTTGCAATAGCTTTGAATATGGCTACTATCGTAGTATCCTTCACGTTTTTATACGTACCCGGCTGGTTAAGTTCATGGCTGCTAAGCCCCGTACCCGCTGCCGGAGAATAAGGCTGAATGCTAACGCTTTTATACAGATAATCCTTACCATAGAGCGTTTTCAGTGCCCACCATAGCGACTGTATATACTCGTTTTCAAACGTAATATATGGGTGTTCCATATCCACCCAATACCCCATCTTGCGCGTAATATCCTCCCACTTGTCTTTGAAGCGCATTACCGCTTCGCGGCACTTCTTATTATAATCTTCTACCGATATTTTTTTGCCAATATCTTCTTTGGTAATGCCTAATTCTTTTTCCACACCAAGCTCTATCGGTAGCCCGTGTGTATCCCAGCCCGCCTTCCGATTCACCAAAAAGCCCTGCATCGTTTTATAGCGGCAAACAAGGTCTTTTAAAGTCCGTGATATAACGTGATGAATACCCGGCTTTCCATTCGCACTTGGTGGACCCTCATAAAACACAAAAGTTGGTGCATCGGCACGCAGAGATAGGCTTTGCTCAAAACAATCAATAGCATCCCATTGCGCAAGAACCCCTTGCTCAATGGCACTCATGTTAAAGCCTTTGCCTTCTAAAAATTTTTGACGTTCTATTGCAGAATCGTTTATTGACATAGATATTGGGTAGGAGTGGGTGGAATAAAATTACAACTGTATATAAAAACAAATAGAGGACTAAGAATAAGCCCTCTAACAAAAAACAGATAAAAACTTTATTTGCTTGCCAATATCTGTTTTTTCTCTTTAATACGAGCTGACTTACCTTGACGCTCACGCAAATAGAACAAGCGTGCTCTGCGCACACTGCCTACCTTATTCACCAAAATAGAGTCTATATTAGGAGAAAATAGCGGAAAGCAACGCTCTACGCCTATACCGTCTGATATTTTTCTTACCGTAAAAGTGCGCGTAGCACCCGTACCCTGGCGCTTCAACACATCGCCCTTAAACGACTGGATACGCTCTTTAGTACCTTCTATAATCTTATAATTTACCGTAACATTATCACCGGCTTTAAAATTAGGAAATTCACGCTTTGGCGTAAGCTGTTCGTGTATGTAATTTACTGCATTCATCTCAAAAAAAATTTGGGTGTGCAAAG
>RGMU01000327.1 GCA_010021705.1 Chitinophagia bacterium
TACTGCAATCATATGCCTCTTTATCGTCAATCAGAAATGATGACAAGAGATAAGATCTATATTTCTAGACAGACACTGAGCGGATATATGATCAAAATAGGTCAAATTCTGGCTCCTCTTCATAGCCTTCTTCAGCAAGAGATTTTAGCCTCAGGTAATATCTTTATAGATGAAACACCTATAGATGTCCTCTGTCCTGGCAAAGGAAAAACAAATCAAGGCTATATGCTAGCCATTGCAGGAGGCCCTTCTTTAAATCCTGCTTTAAGGGTCTATCATTTTTTACCAGATCGAAAACATGTTCACTTTGAGGAAATGTTTAAAGACTACCAAGGGGTCTTTCATTCTGATGACTATGGTGTCTATGAAAAAATAGCTAAACAAGACGGTGTGATTTGGTCACCTTGCATGGCGCATGTGAGGCGACAATTTTTTGAAGCAGAGGCCGGAGATAAAGCCTTCCGCGAAGAAGTTTTAAAAGACATTCAGCACCTTTTTGCTATCGAAGAAAAAGTTAAAGATCTTCTGCCAGAAGAGAGGGTGCAGATAAGGGAGAAAGAGGCAGCTCCTGTCTTAGAAGCTCTTATAGAAAAAAACAAAAGAAAGCTTATGGAAGCAGCGCTTCTTCCTAAGTTCAAACTGACGCAGGCCATTAAGTACCTACTGCGCCTCTCCCCTTATTTGAAAAACTACATCACAAATCCTT
Source organism: Chitinophagia bacterium (assembly GCA_010021705.1). GTDB lineage: Bacteria > Bacteroidota > Bacteroidia > Chitinophagales > Chitinophagaceae > RGMU01. The sequence goes on from RGMU01000327.1 coordinate 707, forward strand.
ATGCACGCATAGATAATAATGTCGCTGAAAGAGCCTTAAAACATGTTGTCATCGGCCGGAAAAACTGGCTCTTTGTAGGAGGTGAAGATGGTGGCGAATCTTCTGCAGTGCTTTACTCTTTAGCGCAATCCTGTCGAGCTTTAAACATCAATCCTCTGGAATATTTTGAAGATATTTTCCTTCGGTTTCAAAGTCATCCAGCTAACAAGCTAAGAGAGCTTCTGCCTCATAACTGGAAAAGGAATTAATTTCTACCTGTCCTGGCTTACCGCTTACCGACATCTTATGTTTTTTCTGTCAGTAGGCTTAGTCTTGCAACGGCCAGAGCCGAAGAGGTAGCTGATAAAGTACATACTTCCACTGTAGGAAGGGTAGTCGGCTATGGTGTTGGAGCTGTTTTCCTTTGGCCACTTGCCATACCTGCCATCGTGGATGGAGTAAAATCGGCAAGCGCAAACGATGCTTTGGATATCGATTTTGATTCGAAGGTAGCATCAGATCAGTTGATTGCTGAGCACTCGTATTTCAATAAGGTGATCTTTGTTCCAGCCTCTAATCTGCCAGAGACATTCGACATAACACTTATCGAAGCAAAGACACATGCCCCGGTCACCTATAACGTAGCTTTGCAGCGTTAACGTGTTGTAATCAGGACCTGTCCTCTGTCGTCGATAAGGACAGAATCCTCTGCTTGAGCTACAAATCCCCCTCCTTGCTCAACAAGGGGGGCGTAGCCTTCTACCGCGCCGTCTTTGATAAGCCAATCTATCGCCTTGTATGCAAGGACGGAAGGTACACCTGTTGACAATAGATCATGAGTACAAAAAGGTAGACCTTCAAACCTAAGGGCTGCCTTATAGATTTCTTGGATAAAGCCTTCGTATTTCTTTTTATTGCTTTTCACAGAAAAAAGGTGAGCCTTTCCTGACTCATAGATAAGGCCTTTTCCATTTGTCACAAAGGGCTCAATAGCAAATGTCATAGCAGGACTAAGCTTATGTTTAGACCCATCTTTATAGTTTGGTATGTGAGGGGAGGTGTGTACCTTAAACTTCCCAAGGCCGTGTCCTGTTAAATTGCGAACAGGCTTTAAACCAAAAGATAATATAGTCTTCTCTATGATTTCTCCGAGATCGCTGACAGTGATGCCTACTTTAACATGCTCAGTGGCGGCTTTGAGAGCTGCTTCTGCCGCTTGCACATGAGCGCCATATTGGCCCGACAGATCGATTGTTACCGCGCAGTCACCGATCGCTCCCTCATAGCATACGCCGA
>RGMU01000328.1 GCA_010021705.1 Chitinophagia bacterium
AACTCATCGCCCCATTGCTGCCCCTCTTGCCGCACTCCGTCATTCACCGTTACCACTCTGTTATACCCCAAACCCCTTATCACCGGCTTAGCTATACTTTGTCCATTCGTGATAGCTGATAAACCCGGCACTTTCGCTATCGCATCTACAATGTTCGTTGACGCATTATGCGCCAAATAATCGCTCGATACCTCAGTAATAGCCTGCGGAGTTTGTGTAATCGCAGTAGCGCGCATTTGCCCCGTAACCACCACCTCATCTATCTCATAATCGTAAGCCTCCATTTTAATATCTTGGTTCACCGTGCCCTTTAGGCTGTAAATACCTTGCTTCATGGCATAGCCTACCATTTTAGCACTAACGGTATAGCTACCTGCCGGTAGTTCTAAAAATTCAAAATAACCCATGCTATCGGTTGTGGCAGTCAATTTCAGGTCTTCTATATACACATTCGCACCCACCAAACCTGTATTGGTCTTGGCATCATATACCCTGCCCGTAAACACGCTTTGAGCGTATAATAGTGTTGCGCCTAATAGGCAACACATTAAAATAAAAGTATGTTTCACTTTTTATAAGTAATTAGTTAGAGAAATAAAAAAATAGAATATCCCACCCAAAGGATAGAACAGTAATACTATAAGATAAAGGGTATGGCACACTTATGGCTTAGCTAAAGTCGGGTGGGGGACTTATCACGGTACATAGTACCAGTTCTCTGTATTGCTTGTTTATAGGCTTATATAATGTACTACTGCCAACCATTTTACCACCCTTTTGGGCTACAATAGTTGTGAATATCTTATCAAAATGAAAATATTTTTTTACCTTAGAAAACTTTATCCCGCCGCTATCGTTGCTTTGGCATACACTCACTTCACTATCCACAGCCCGCACCTGCGCCTCCAATGCCTCCATTTCATTATCATCTTCCCATATTTGCAGTGTTACCGTATTACCGTTTATTCGGTAGCTTTTAATATCACACAGCTTGCCGTTAATCATCATTTCACCGCCACCACCACCGGCATCAAAGGCTTCTTTACTAATCGTTACCGTTCTTAGTTCCCCCTCCTCAAGGTGCAACGCTGCCTTTAGCTTACATGTAAGCACCGCCACATCTGCCAATATAAAAGCAAACGAAGACAGCCCTACAACAAGCACCAACAAATATGCCAATAAAACATTAGCTTTAAACAACGCGCAACTCAAGTTTCAAAGCGTAAAAGTAATCACAAATCACATAAATGGAACAGTAATTTATCCACTATGGTAATGGACGCTTTTGTGCCCCACTTACCGCAAGCCTTTTTCACTTCTGCTAATTTATATGTAGTGTTTTACACTTCAAATATCATACAAATATCACCTAAAATTACAACCATAATATGTTAAAATTTGCCGTCTTTGCGAGGGAGCGTATCCCGCCTTAGCGGGAGAAGCAACCTCAAGTCGTGCTTTTTGTCTTAATTATGATTTATTTAATTGAATGACAACCACGAAGTTTTATTAAAATATATCATAGTCTTCAAAAAATCATTAACAATCATAGTTCAAAAAATCCCCCATTAGCGCAAGTCTTTTTTAGACTTGTGCTAATTTCTTTGAAGTGTTTTACACTTCACAAAAATCACAGTTCAGACTACCATATTATCAATTAATAATCACCCATGCGCATGCTTATTCGCCTTCCATATCGTGTCCAAAGTCCATTCTTGGCGGTGAATATACGCTGCGTGCCTGATGTGGCAATCACCCATGCTGCAATGAACACACTCATGCGCATTACACCCCTCAATATGAATAAACACCTCAACATCATCGCCAAAATTCGCCTTAATCAGCCGATTAATATGCTCAATTTCCTTCTCCGCATCCGACACCAAGTAGTACACCGGTAGCGTAAGGTGCGCGTCTATATGTAGTTGCCCGCTATGGTTCAGCACCCGCAGGTGGTGAATATCTATCCATTCATGCCGG
>RGMU01000329.1 GCA_010021705.1 Chitinophagia bacterium
TTGGGGGGCATAAAATAGCCGTAGCAATATAGGTATGCTACGGCTAATAAAAAAGAATAAAATGTTAATAAGCAAAAATTACTTACTCATCATCACGTGTTGGCTTAGGAGCAGCATTGCCGTGCTCTACCGTAGAATGATGACCGGACGAGAACTGTAATGGTACATTCACCTTAAAGCTGATATTCCTACCCATATTGTAAATACCCACGCGCTTGTTGCCTTTCACCTCATTGGTATAGTATCTGTAGCGGCTCAAATAATCCACATAAGACACATCGGCTAAGTTATCAATAGAAACAGCTAAAGACATCACTGTTTTTCCATGACTCACAAAGTCTGTACCAAAGCCCGCATTCAGCAACGTATAAGCCGGTGTATTGGGCAGTTTACCCTCTATTTCTTTATAAACGCTAACTAACTGATACACATCTGTTTGCTCAAAGCTATGAAATACACCAAACTTAAAGTAATAGTTTTGCAAACCCTTGTGAGGATGTTTGTTAGACAATATAATTTCAGAACGAAGGCGAGCCGGAGGCGTAAACGGTATCGCTTTTAAGCTATCGGCAGACACATTTTGCAGCTGTGCATTCACCACGCTGAAAGAGTTATACCAGTCAAACCACTTTAGCCCTGAAGGGTGAAGGTCTATCACAGCTTCGCCACCCATCAGCACCGCATCATTTTGTTGATAAGAAAACACCGGTGCAGGTCCAAAGCCGGGTGTTGAAGTATCCGAAATCGGAGTACCATCAGGCTTAAACTGCTGATTAACATAGATAAAGTTGTTAATTCTGTTATAGAACAAAGACAACTCTGCCGTAACATCTTTTGACCGAATGCCGGGTGTAAAATCTATTTGCAAGCTGTTTTCAGGCTTTAGCTTAGGATTGCCTATTTCATACACCACAGTACCGTCTTTTATGCCGTTTGAGCCACTTTCTGCCACATTCGGTGCCCTGAAACCGCGCGCCACATTCAGCTTAATATAAGCATTATTACTCAACTGCAATGCCCCGCCTATGCTCGCAGATACACCGTTAAAGTCTGAATTATAAGCCGTAAAACGGTGAATCGCATCAGGTGTAGAAGCACTCACTTCTTGACCGTCTCCATTCACATAATTGTCTTGCCCCTTAAACTTACGGCTGTCATAGCGAACACCGGCAGACAAACTTAGCTTATTAATCGTCTTATTCGCAATCGCATAGCCACCAATGTCAAACAAATTGTATTGAGGAATCAATAACAAAATACCCTTGTTCTTAGAATTTTGGTACATGCCCGATACTCCCGCAGAAAAGTTAAAACCATCCCACGTAGGCGACAAATAGCGCAAATCGTAAGTTACGGTGTTCAGCAAATATGATATGATAGACGTATTAGCCCGCGTAATATCATTGTTTTCTTGCCTGCTGTTTTGCTGATAACCCACTTTGGCTACTATCCTGCTTTCGCCTATGGATATGCTGTTATCCCACACCAATTTGCTGTGCTTTACTAATTGATTGATAACAAACGGTGTATAAGAGCGCAACTCTTGGTCTGTAGCCCGAACCTCTATTTTGTCTCCATGCTCATCTATTGCCGATTTCATAAAAAAGCCCTCTTCGTCTTTTGCACCTTCCGCAATGCCCGTTCTTAGCTCAAAATAGCTGGCATGTAGCTGCGAATATCCCCACTTGCCCAATAAGCCTACGCTACCCGCAGCATTAAAATTATTAAACTGCGTGTTAAACACATAGCCGTCATCTTTATTTTGATAAGCATGGGCTAAGGTGTTGTTCACCCGCGCATCAAACGTAATGTTGTTCACATTCCCAGCTAAAAATCCTCCCGCATTCATCAAGCCATTGTTCGTTTGGTAAGCACCATTTATATGCCCTTTTTCTATTTGCATTTCCATAGTAGGAACATCGCGGGGTGATGGATGTCCAAATATTAAAACGCGTACAAATTTCTTCTTAGGAATCAAT
>RGMU01000330.1 GCA_010021705.1 Chitinophagia bacterium
CATTCAAACACTTCCACTAACCGATGCTTTGCTTATTCAAATGCCGAATAGTGCCGATGATAGGGGCTATTTTGTTAAAACATTTCACCATGATAGTTTTGCCAAGTTGGGCATTGATTTTGGGCTGCGGGAAAGCTACTATTCGCTGTCTAAGCAAGATGTGATAAGGGGTATGCACTTTCAGTTGCCCCCACACCACCATGCCAAAATAGTGTTTTGCGCTGCGGGGGCTATATTAGACGTTATTGTGGATTTGAGGCGGGCTTCGCCTACTTACGGGCAACACTATGCCACTGTGCTGAGTAGTGCTAATCGCTTAGCTTACTACATTCCTGAAGGGTTTGCGCATGGATTTAAGAGCTTGGAGGATAATACTTTAACCTATTATTTGGTAACATCGGTGTATTATAAGGAGAGCGATACCGGTATCCGATACGATAGCATAGGTTTCAACTGGGAGGTAGAAAATCCAATGGTATCGGCACGCGATATGGGCTTCACTACCCTATCACGGTTTGAGTCGCCTTTTTAAATATTTTGGCTTAGTGAGCCACGGGAGCAAGGTTTTTTATGTTGTGGAGCATATCTTCGGTCATGGCATCTAAGTCAAACTTGGGCTGCCATTTCCAATCTACCCTTGCCAATGAATCGTCTATGCTGTTAGGCCAACTGTCGGCTATTTGTTGCCTAAAGTCAGGGGCGTAATTGATGCTGAAGTTTGGCATTTTTTTAGCGATGGCTTCTGCTAATTGCTTTGGTGAAAAGCTAAGCGCACCTATGTTATATGCCATGCGGGTGGACAGGCAACTTGCGGGGGCTTCCATAAGCTCTATAGTGCCTCTTATGGCATCATCCATATACATCATGGGCAAAAAGGTATTTTCGCTTAAAAACGAAGTATATGTGCCTGTTTGAATGGCTTGGTGAAAAATGTCCACTGCATAGTCGGTAGTGCCTCCACCGGGTGGTGTTTTCCAGCTGATAAGCCCCGGATAGCGCAAACTTCTCACGTCTAATCCGTATCGGTTATAGTAGTATTGGCACCATAGCTCGCCTGCGTATTTGCTTATGCCATATACCGTTTTAGGTTCTATAACAGTGGCTTGCGGCGTATTATCTACCGGTGTGGTATTGCCAAATACGGCTATGGAGCTGGGCCAATACACCTTGCTTAGCTTCTGCTGCACCGCAATGTCTAATAGCTGTAGCAGGCTGGTCATGTTAATATCCCAAGCCTTCATGGGCATTTTTTCACCGGTAGCCGACAGCAATGCAGCCAAAAGATGCACCTGCGTAATGCCTTCATTCTTAATGCAAGCGGTAATATCCGCACCATTTAATGCGTCCAACTGTTTATAGGGTCCACTCTCCGTAAGCAACGGATGTGGCGTTTCTCTAATATCAGTAGCTATTACATTGCTATTACCATAAATATGGCGCAAGGCTAACGTTAGCTCCACTCCTATTTGCCCCGATGCCCCTATAATTAATACTTTCTCTTTTGTCATCTATCCCTTTTTATTAACCCGTTTAGAAGGCTTGCAAAATAAAGCAATTCTCACGCCCTTGCAAAGCCTGTTATTAATTGTTTGTGTATAAGTTTATTCTTGGTGCAAGCCAACTGCTGTATAATGGCACGAGCCAGTTGTTCAACAGTTCTTTTTTTGTATTAACTACGTTATTAAATAGCAGTGTGTCTTTGTTAATAAAGCCTTTGTCTATTGCATACTGTATTTGGTTAAACGGTAGCATTTCAGCTTTACCATTCACCAATAGGGTTATCATCATTCTATCAAAAAAGTTGACATCATACTGACGCTCAATGCTTTTTACTATCCTAACGGAACTATCGGTGCTGCAACCGGATACCATTGTATCCGTTTCATCAGCTATAATCACTATAAACTGTGCAAACAGCAACTTAGCCCAACCGTTCACCCGCTCTCCATGCGATAGCCATTGGGCATAAAACTGATAAA
>RGMU01000034.1 GCA_010021705.1 Chitinophagia bacterium
AGTAACCACCGTTTTACTGCCAACTAATACTACCAAGCCACCTGAATGGGTGGCTTTGGTGTATGAAAAAGTTTACAATTTGGTAATAAAATAATTAATGTATGGGTTGTGCATTGCCAGAATATCGCTAAAAAGAGGCTGACCTTTTGGGACAGTCCCTGTTTATTTCGGTTGCCGAGTTGTCGCCGGGCAAGTTGCGCTTCCGCAGAGCCTGTTTCCTTTTTGCTTGTCTATGTAAAGGTAAATAATACCCATTGAATGGGCTAAAATGTTGAAAAAAACAGCCTGAATTTTGTCCACTGAACTAAACGTTTATAAAACAGCCTGAATTTTGTCTATTAAGCCGAAAATTAATGTTTTTATTAACGTGAAAACATCTTATTGTAGATTATCTTTGAGCTTTTTATTAAAAGGGGTTGTATTTGAAGCATCTTTACCATATTTTTATTGTTCTTTGGGTGGTTGTGTTTAGTGGAAGTCCGCGTTTGGAAGCCCGCTGTAATAACTCTATTGCCATAAAAGCACCTGTAGCCATAGCTTTAAAGCAATCTTTAGCGCAAATACAGCATTCCGTGCCAGCTTTTAATTACCGGCAGTGTGGCGTTGACCCTGAACCCGTAAACGATAACAGCCAAGCACCGGTTAATCAGGTAGTTACTTATAAGGGCATAGTACTCATATTGTTAGGTTGTTTGGGGGTGCTGTTGTTCGTTATTTTGGGTGGTGTGATGTTGATGTACAAAAAAATGAAAAAAATTAACAAAAAAATATCCCGCATGCCCTCTAAAACCGAAGACGATAAAACCACAGCCAAAAAGAACTCCACAGCCGGCGAAGGCACACTCCCCAATATAAAAGACCTTATGGAGCGCACCTTTCAGCTACTGTCCATCACCACCGGTAATTCGCCGGAAGAAGAGACCAACTACTACCTACACGCACAAAAAAATAGAGAAATTTTACAGTTATTGGAAACGGTTTATCAGCAGTGGGAAGTGTATAACAGGCCCGGCAAAACCACCCTTAATGCCTTCTTAAACAACCTTGCCGGCTATTTAGTGAACATGCATAACATTAGCGAACAGCAAGTTGCCATTCAAATTAAAGCCGATGAATCGGCTTTGAATGTGGTAACGGTAAAGGTGGTAAGCTGTATGCTTTATTTCTTCATCCGCCATTCTTTTGCCTATACGTTTACGACTACTGAAAATTGCCAAATAGACTTAGTCATAAAAAAGCATAACGATTACTTTATGCTTAGCTACAAAGACGGTGCCGACAACACCGCACAGCCCCCAAGTGGTGCTTACATTAAAACCCTGCAAGAACTTGCCAAAATGCTGCAAGGTACATTTAGCTACCAGCCTGCATCTAAAGAATGGACAGTGCAGTTCAAAGATATATAATTGCCTCTATGTAAACGAATGCTAATCATAAAATTGCTTTTTATACTACATACAATAACCAATGTCTCTTAACACATATCAACACTCTGTAGCAGAACGCTTTATGCGTTATGTTCAAATAGACACACAAAGCAACCCCGAATCTAAATCGCAGCCCAGCACCGAAAAACAAAAAGACCTTAGCCGAATTTTGGTGGCAGAGTTGTTGGACATGGGCATTGCCGATGCCCACCTTGACGAATACGGTTATGTATATGCCACCATACCAAGCAACACCACCAAAGAAGTGCCGGTGCTGTGCTTTTGCTCACACGTGGACACAGCCCCCGATTGCAGCGGCAAAGACGTGATGCCTATTTTACATCAAAATTATCAAGGCAATACCTTAACACTACCCGCAGAGCCACCCGTTACCATTTCCCCATACGAGCACCCTTATTTGAAGGAGTGTATAGGGCATGATATTATCACCGCATCCGGCAACACACTGTTAGGTGCTGACGATAAAGCCGGTGTAGCCATTATTATGGACATAGCCCGCTTTTTATCATCTAATACAGATATACCACACGGCACTATCCGCATTCTTTTTACACCCGATGAAGAAATAGGCAGAGGGGTAGCCAAAGTAGATATGGATAAGTTAGGGGCGCATTACGGCTACACCTTTGACGGAGGCGAAAGGCACTTTGTAGAAGGCGAAACCTTTTCTGCCGATGCTGCCAACATTACGTTTACCGGCATAAGTGCCCACCCCGGCTATGCCAAAGGCAAAATGGTGAGTGCCATAAAAGCAGCATCTGCCTTTGTGAATAGCCTCCCTGCCAACGAATGGTGCCCCGAAGCCACAGAAGGCAAGCAAGGCTTTGTACACCCCACCATGATAAACGGCACATTAGAGCAGGCACAGGTACAGTTGATTGTTCGTAGCTTTGACACGCCCAAATTGGCAGAATATGCCCAAAGGCTTCAACAATTGCTGCACACAACCGAAGCCCGCTTTCCGGGCTTAAAAACCAACATGAAAATTACCGAGCAATACCGCAACATGAAGGAAATACTTGACCTGCACCCCAGCGTAATGCTACATGCCGAAGAAGCCTATCGCCGTGCCGGTATTCAGCCGATTCGCCAAAGCATAAGAGGCGGTACAGACGGCTCAAGGCTATCTTTTATGGGGCTACCATGCCCTAACCTGTTTACCGGAGAAATGGGCATACATTCCCGCCAAGAATACGTAAGCGTGCAAGACATGGAGTGTGCCGTAAAAATAGGTGTTCATTTAGCACAAATTTGGGAAGAAAACGCATAAAATAGGCTTTTATGAACGGAATGTTGTCATTAGATTTATCGCACAAGTGGGCTGTGATTGGGGGCAGTACGCAAGGCATAGGATTAGCTACGGCACGTGCCTTAGCCAACTTAGGCGCAAATTGCGTTTTGGTTGCCCGCAATGAACAAAAACTTAAAGCTGCCGTAGCATCGCTACCCTTAGCCAAAGGCAACCACCACCGCTATGCCGTGGCAGATTATAGTAGCCCCAATACCTTAGTGCCCGCCATTGCCCAAGCTATGGGCGGTGAAAAGCCGGTAATATTGGTTAACAACACCGGCGGACCTGCGGGGGGGGCAATTACAGATGCTACACCGGAACAATTTTTAGCTGCATTTCAGCAACACCTGATTTGCAACCATCTGTTAGCCCAATGGATAGTGCCTTATATGAAGCAAGCCGGCTACGGCAGAATAATTAATGTGGTTTCCACCTCCGTAAAAATTCCGCTTAACGGCTTGGGTGTGTCTAACACTATAAGAGGCGCAGTAGCCTCTTGGGCTAAAACTATGGCAAACGAGCTGGCGCAATATGGCATTACGGTTAATAATGTGCTGCCCGGTGCCACAGAAACAGAGCGTTTAGAAGCTATCATAAACAATAAGGTGAACCAAAGCGGAACTGAAAAAACAGACATTATAGCCAAAATGCAGGCAGAAATTCCGGCAAAGCGGTTTGGTATGCCCGAAGAAATAGGCTCTGTGATAGCCTTTTTAGCCACCCCTGCTGCCGGCTACGTTAATGGCACTTCCATACCCGTTGACGGTGGTAGAACCGGTAGCATATAGCCGCTATTAATTAAATTGTACACCCTTCCACTACCTGCCTCCGTAGCTCAAAGGTTTAATTTTTCTGCCGGCTTGGCTGTCGGCAATTAAGGTGTCAAGGCGTTTTTGGCGAGTAGCTTCTTGTTTGGCACTAATTACCCAATGCAAGGCAGGATTTCTATAAGACTTTGGCATAGATTGAAAATATGCCCATGCCATTGCATTTGCCTCAAACTGTTCGCGGAAATGGGGTGGTAGCTCTGCCGGTGCATTTTCAAAAGAATACACCGCAGATTTGTTGGCGTTGCGCTTGGCATAAGCTACTAAGCCTGCCGGGTGCATTAAACCCTGCTGGGTAAGTGTTTCTACCTTTTTTATGTTAACCGCACTCCAAATACTGTCGGGCTTGCGGGGGGTAAATCTAATGCAGTAGCTGTCCTTGTCAATGCTTCGCCTGATGCCGTCTATCCAGCCAAAACAGATAGCTTGGTCAACCGATTCGCTCCAGGTCATAGATGGCTTACCGCTATTCACTTTGTAGTAGCCAACAATTAGCTCTTGCTCTTTATCATAGTTTTTAGCTAACCATTCTCTAAATAATAGTTGGTTGGCAAAAAAGACTGCCCCCATAATAAGCTACTTTAGCATAGTGAAGCAAAACGAAGTTATTTTGCAGTATCCTCTTGCACTACATACACATCTTCGTTTTTACGCTTCATAAAGTAGGTTTCACGGCTATATTGTTCTAAGGCATAATAATCTGTCTCCAAAGCCTCTCTACGCTCTTTAGTCTCTTTAATAGCGGCATCTAAATAAGCTACGTTGCTTTGAAGTTTAGCAATGTGTTCGCGGCGTTTGCGCATAGTAAACAAGTCGTTCTCGTCTCCAAACAACATCCAAACCACAAAGCATAGCGGCACAATGCCCCAAAAAATAACGCGTTTGTTGGTTAACGCTTTTACTATTTTATTATCTTTAAGGTCAGGCATAAACTGCTTATTAAAACAAGTGAGCTAAAATTATTTGCCAAATTTAAGACTTTTTCCCGGATAGTAAGCAATACTGCCCAATTCCTGCTCAATGCGAAGAAGCTGGTTGTATTTAGCCATACGGTCGCTGCGGCTGGCAGAACCGGTTTTTATTTGCCCGCAATTCAGCGCAACGGCAAGGTCGGCAATGGTAGAGTCTTCTGTTTCTCCGCTACGGTGGCTCATAATAGTGTTGTAGCGGTGGTGCTGTGCCATGGTTACGGCATTTATAGTTTCCGTAAGCGTGCCTATTTGGTTCACTTTTACCAAAAGTGCATTGGCGGTATTGTTTTGAATACCTTGCTCTAAGCGGGCTACATTGGTAACAAAAAGGTCATCACCCACTAATTGAACTTTGTTGCCCAATGCTTGTGTAAGCATTTTCCATCCATCCCAGTCGTCTTCTGTCATACCGTCTTCTATACTTACAATGGGATATTTGTTGCACCAATTCACCCAATATTCCACCATCTCTTGGCTTGATATTTTAGCACCGCTGCTTTTGTGGAAGTGGTACATTTTGTCGGCATCGCTGTATAGCTCGCTATTGGCAGCGTCCATAGCAATAAACACATCATCTCCGGGCTTGTAGCCGGCTTTTTCAATAGCCGTTAACACGGTTTCAATGGCTTCTTCATTGCTTTGAATGTTAGGGGCAAAGCCTCCTTCATCACCCACATTGGTGCTATAGCCTTTAGCTTTTAACACCTTTTTAAGCTCATGGAATATTTCCACACCCCAGCGTAAGCCTTCACTAAAAGAAGGCGCACCGGTGGGCATTACCATAAATTCTTGAAAGTCAATTTTGTTATCGGCATGGGCACCCCCGTTTAGTATGTTCATCATGGGTATGGGCAATACGTGTGCATTTGCCCCACCCACATAGCGGTATAACGGCAAGCCAAGCGTTCCGGCAGCGGCTTTAGCCACAGCCAAACTAACGGCAAGCATGGCATTAGCACCCAAGTTTTGTTTGTTGGGCGTGCCGTCCATTTCTATCATTAGGGCATCTATTTCACGCTGATTGGTAGCGTCTCTGCCCATTAGCTCTTTGGCAATGCTTTCGTTTATGTTTTCTACGGCTTTTAACACCCCTTTACCTAAGTATTTGGTTTTGTCACCGTCTCTAAGTTCAACGGCTTCGTGCTTACCGGTGCTGGCTCCGCTGGGCACTGCGGCGCGCCCAATGGCTCCTTCTCCGGTATATACATCTACTTCTACGGTGGGGTTACCCCTGCTATCTAATATTTGACGTGCAACAATGTCGGTAATGAAGCTCATTTGCTAAAGAAAAATTGGTTTTGCGGGCAAAGATAATATATTCTGTTGACTGTTGTTTAACCCGCCCTTAAAGATTATCAACATCATGCGGGTTGCCCGCTTTATAGGGTTAAACGCAATTCTTATCGCTAAAATTGTATATTTCTTTTACTTTTACGCGCTATGCGTTCTACCCATTCTACCATTGTTTCGCTTGCCACGCCCCCCGCTACGGGGGCAATAGCCGTTATTCGGCTATCGGGTAGCGAGGCTATTACTATTGTGAACAGTGTATTTAAGCCCGCCAAATTGGACAACGCCCTCGGACATACGCTCCATTACGGCACTATATATGACAAACACCGCGCCATAGACGAGGTGGTGGTGGCTGTTTATCGCGCCCCGCACAGCTATACCGGTGAGGATGTAGTGGAGGTTAGCTGCCATGGTAGTATGGTGATTATTCAAGAGCTAATAGACCTTTTTCGGCAGTATGGGGCACTGATGGCGCAGCCCGGTGAGTTTACCTCCCGCGCCTTCTTAAACGGCAAAATAGACTTAGCACAGGCTGAAGCCGTTGCCGACCTTATAGCCTCCCAAACCCGCGCCGCTCACCAAGCAGCAATCTACCAACTGCGCGGCACTTACAGCAAACAGCTATATGCCATGCGTGAGCAGTTGCTCGCCTTTAGTGCCCTGATAGAATTGGAGCTTGACTTTAGCGAAGAAGACGTAGAATTTGCCGATAGAACGCAGTTTTACCGGCTTATAGAAGAACTTATAGCCCATGCCTCGCAATTAGCGTCTTCATTTAAGATAGGTAATGTAATTAAAAATGGCGTGAATATTGCCCTTATTGGCAAGCCGAATGTGGGTAAAAGTACGCTCCTTAATGCCCTTTTGGGCGAAGAAAGGGCTATTGTGAGCCACATAGCCGGCACTACCCGCGATACGATTGAAGACACCTTAACGCTCAACGGCATTTTGTGCCGCCTGACAGATACCGCAGGCATAAGAACCGAAACCAACGACCCCATAGAGCAATTAGGCATACAACGCAGCCGAGAAGCCCTACAAAAGGCACAACTGATACTCTACCTCTTTGATGCCTCCCAAACCCCGCTAAGCGAAGCCCTGCAAGAGCTAAGCACCTTTATGCCCCCCGACCGCGAAATACCCTACATAGCCGTAGGCAATAAGGTGGACTTAGCCCAAGAAGCCATCCTACCCCGGCACGAACACGCCCTATATATAGCTGCCAAACAGCAATATAACCTAAACCAACTGAAACAAAGCATTATAACAGCCATAGCCGGCAATACCGCCCTACCCGAAGGTGGCATAGTTACCAATGCCCGCCACCACACCGCCCTGCAACACACCTTAGAAGCCCTATACGCCATTAAAAACGCCATGAACAGCCACCTACCGGGCGACCTCATAGCCCTTGAAATAAGGCAAGCCCTACACTACATAGGCGAAATTACCGGACAAATAACCACCGAAGACAAATTAGACTACATTTTTAGTAAGTTTTGTATTGGGAAGTGAAATTTGACATCAAAACCAAGACCAAAAATTGTAACTTTGCAGGAATAAAAAATTGGAATGCTCGCAATAGGCAAACATAGTTTAAGGCAAATAAAATCACCTTTGAATTATATTGGAGGTAAGGGTAAAATATTAGACCAAATTTTGCAATTAAGCGATTTTAAATAAAAATAAATGACATTATTTATCATTATCGCAATTATTATCTCATTATTTGTCTTTTTCTACAATAAACAAAATATAAAGCAAAAATTTACAGGTCATAATGAACAAAGGACTATTCAATTCACGGTGGAGACCGTTTCTAATCTGACAGAGGATGATAGGCTTAGATACGCCAAATTGGTTGAAAAATATCCTAAATGGTATGGTAATGGCGATACAAAGGGGATTTGTTTTGAGAGTGAGAGGTTAGAGCCATTACCGAACGGTCAAACAGAATTAGTTAGATATAAAACTGATAGATATGCCGACCTATTTGGCAGAGGGAAAGATTGCAGTTATTTCCCAGGTTACGGAAAAATTTATAATCGGACTTTTGACATTTGGTATCAAGAGTTCAATTCTCAAGAGAAAAACGGGATGAGGGAATATAAAGACATTGGGTGTGACAAATATGGACCATTTTTTACAAACCATTTGACGGGTAAAAATATAATACACAACGAATTAATACGGACTAAAGGGTATTTGAAGTTATTCAATGTTAGAGATGAAAAAAATAGACGAACTTGGTATGCAGGGCTCAAAGACTTAGAATTTACTGGAATAATAACAGACCGTGAGCTTGACGAAGAAAAAAACGCCACGTAATGTTGGTTTTGCAATATGACGGCTGAAGTGTTTCTTAGAAACATTTATGCAAGGTTCGCTACATTGCATTATATCAGGAATATAAATCAAAGTGGGAAGAGTTGACCGTAAAAGCAGATAAAAGATTGAGGTATGTACAACACCTTTTATCCCTCACCCCCCAAACCTATACACCGTCATTCTTTGTTCTCCTATTTTTTGTAAAATACCCTTGTCGGTAGCCCATTTTAGGTCTCGGCTGGCAGTGGGTGCAGATATATTTTTAAATTTTTGCAGGTAGTCTTTCCTGCTAAATGTATTAACGCCTATCTCATCTTTAAACAGCATTATCCTATCTTCAGTGCTTAATGATTGGTTTTGAGTTTGCAAAACCGTATCTAAAGCATCAGCAATAATGCTTAGCATAAACTCAATAAACAGCGTAGAATTGCCCTTTTTGTCTGAAGCTGATAGGGCTTCGTAATAGGCAGACTGCCTCTGCTTTATTACATGCTCTATGGGTAAAAACTCAAATACGGGGTACTGCTGCATCAACAATAAGGTTTGCCACAGCCTGCCCATTCTGCCGTTACCGTCCACAAAGGGGTGTATAAATTCCAATTCATAATGGAACACACAGCTTTTAATTAACAACAAGTCCGTATCCTTTTTAAGGTAAGCAAACAAATCTTTCATTAGCCCTTTCACCATATCCCCCGTGGGGGCTAAATGGGTTACTTTTGAGCCTTTTACTATGCCCACATTCGTTGTTCTAAGTTTTCCGGCATTCTCTACCAAGCCGGTCATTAAAATAGCATGAGCTTTTTCTAAATCCTTTAATCGGTATGGATTAAGTATATGCAGCTGCTCATACACCTTAATGGCATTCTGCACTTCCAAAACATCTTTTTTCGGGGCAATTATTCGTTTGTTTTCTAACAATGCGGTAATTTGTTCTTCCGTTAATGTATTGCCTTCTATGGCTAAAGAAGACTGAATAGTGCGTATTCTGTTTTTCTTTCTAAGCTCTGTTGGCGGTTTGTGGAGGTGTGTAGCATTAATAGCCCCTAACTTTTCAGCAATAGTGGCTATCAAGTGTAATATGCGGTCTGTAATGTGGTATGGCGGTTTCATACAATGATAGTATCATTTGATAGTATCAAAGGTAATGAATTGTAGATAAAAACAAAGGGAGGGTGTGCGGGTAAAGTAAAAATAAAGCCTTAACAGGGATTACGATTAGCTATAAACTCCCCCCACAAAAATAAAAAAATTACCGCACAGTTTCACTTTTAGAAGAAAAGGCACTACCTTTGCGCAAAATTTCAACAGAGTTAATGAGTTGCAAACGATTGTTTTGGGTTTTAATTACTTGCTTTTTTGTTTTCATGCAAAACAACAAAGCCATAGCAAGCACCCAAGACAGTGTAGTTGAACCTGCTTCGGCTCACACTGAAGGCGAAAGTAAGCCTATTAATATTACAGAGTTAGTTTTTGGGCACATTGCCGATGCGCATGAGTGGCATTTATTTGAAATGAACGGCAAACCCGTTGCCATGCCATTGCCTATTATCATCTACAACAAAACAAAGGGTGGCTTAGAAGTGTTTTCATCTGCCCATTTTGAATACGAAGAGCACCTTAGAAGGGGCGACTTGCAGGTAAGCGTTAGTCACGAAGGCTATCACTTAGAAAAAGGCATGAAAGAAAAAGTAGTGGCGGAAGACGGTAGTGAAATTTACGACCTGTCTATCACCAAAAATGTGCTTTCTATGCTTATTAGCGTAGTGCTGTTGCTGGTATTAATGCTTAATGCAGCAAAAAAATATAAAACTATGGGTGCCGGTAAAGCACCAAGCGGTTTCCAAAATGCGTTAGAGTCGGCTATTATATTTATACGTGATGAAGTAGCCAAGCCTAACTTAGGTAAGAAACACAATAGCTTTATGCCCTTGTTGCTTACCATATTCTTCTTTGTATGGATAAACAATTTATTGGGCTTGCTACCCGGCGGGGCTAACTTTACGGGCAATATAGCCGTTACGCTATGCTTAGCTACCATATCTTTTATAGTGATGGTGGTGCGTGCCAACGGTCATTTTTGGGGGCACTTACTCAATCCACCCGATGTACCCTTTGCCATTAAGCTCCTTTTAGTGCCTATTGAAATTATTTCTTTATTCATTAAGCCTATTGCGCTTACCATACGTCTATTTGCCAACATTTTGGCGGGGCACATTGTAATATTAAGCGTAATATTAATGATATTTATCTTTGGCAATATGAACAAAGCGGCGGGCATAGGTTTTGTACCGGTATCCATAGCTTTTTCTATATTTATGTTTGTTTTAGAACTATTAGTAGCAGCTATACAGGCATTTATATTTACGAACTTAACGGCAGTGTTTATAGGTTCTGCCATTGAAGAGCCACACCACCATGCCGAACACGCCCATCACTAAAAAAACACCATAACGCATATATTTTTTTATTTTAATTTTTATAACATGTCAGCATTGTTGAACACAATTTTGTTGGAAGCCGGAGAAATGGCAAAAGCAGGTGGCGCAGTGGGCGCAGGTATCGCTGCATTAGGTGCAGGCGTTGGTATTGGTCAAATCGGTAAAGGTGCGGTTGAGTCTATTGCTCGCCAACCTGAAGCCGCAGGCGACATCCGTGCCAACATGATTCTTACTGCCGCCTTCGTAGAAGGTGTTGCCCTATTTGCGGTAATTGCAGGTGGAAAGGGAATATTTACTTCTATGATTTTTTTGCAAAGATTATTGTCTGTTACCGTTAAGCTATTTAGGTTTGACCTCAATTTAAAGGCACTTCCGCTGTTTGTCGCTCCCTGACTTTCACCGCTGCTCCATTCAAAATCGAAAGTTCCTTGTCTTCCATCACTGTAACTCGCCATTGCCGTCGCTTGACCATCTAAACTTCCTGAGTAACAACTGACTTCTTTAACATTGCTTAAACTAACTAAGATTTCCGGTGCATCGGATAACTTGATTTCCTGGCTGTAGGTAGGACAATTATTTGCATCGACTAAATTGAAACGATAAGTTCCCTTACTGATATTAATCAGTGAAGAACCTGTCTGGGTGCTGTTTTCCCAGGTTATTTTATAGGGCGGAGTTCCTCCAACTGGATCAATTACGATCCTTCCATCTGCT